>JBBQPW010000104.1:0-8139 GCA_038216845.1 Gaiellales bacterium
TTCCTCCTGTGGAACATCGGGGTCGAAGTCGTGCGCCATGTAGAGGGCAACTCGCTCGCTGCCGAGCCGGGCGAGGCTCGTGTCGATCTGCCGCAGGATGCGCGCCCGCGAGAGGCCGTGATCGTGCCCGGCGTCCATCGGATTGAAGGTCTTCGTCTCGACCGCGAGCTCGTCGCGGACGGCCGAGCCCTTCGTGCGGAGCCATTCGCCGATCCAGGTCTCGCTTCGGCCGCCGCCGTAGGCATCGGCTGTGTCGAACGTGCGGATGCCGAGCTCCCAGGCCGTGTCCATGATCCGGAACGCCTCGTCTTTGGCGATACCTTGCCCGAAGAACGCGGGCGAGGAGCCAACGCCGCCGAAGTTCCCGCAGCCGAGGACGATCCGCGTGACCTCGATCCCTGTGCCGCCGAGCACTCGCCTCTCCATTGCTGCGAGCCTACTAGAGCCCCGATCTGAACCATTCGCGCTCCCGTCGGTTCTCGAACGGCGGAGCCCCCCGACCTTGTGACCACGATCCGTCACAAGGTCGGTCCTGCGTCACCGGCGGGCATTCCACGGGAGAAATCCGATCCCGAAGGAGCCTTGTGACGATCCGTCACAAGGCTCCTTAGCGCGCGACCGGGTCCAGCAACGTGTTTGATAGACAGGACGCATGGAGTTTCGCCGCCTGGGATCGAGCGATCTCGTCGTCTCGGAGATCGCGCTCGGCTCCTGGCTCACGTTCGGCGGCGGGATCGCCAACGACGTAGCGCGCGCTATCGTCGACCGCTCGTTCGACTTGGGGATCAACTTCGTCGACACGGCGAACGTCTACAACCGGGGCGCGGCGGAGGAGCTCCTCGGCGAGGTGCTTGCGACGCGGGCGCGCGACTCGTACGTGCTTGCGACGAAGCTCTACTTCCCGATGTCCGACACCGACCGTGGACTGTCCCGTGCCCAGATCGAAAAGCAGCTGGACGCGTCTCTGGCGCGACTTCGTACCGACTACGTCGACCTCTACCAATGCCACCGCTACGACGTGAAGACGCCGCTCGAGGAGACGATGGAGGCGCTATCCGCCGCGGTCAGGGCCGGGAAGACCCGATATATCGGGTTCAGCGAGTGGACGCCCGCCCAGATTCAAGCAGCACTCGGAATTGCCGGGGTCGAGACGTTCGTCTCCAGTCAGCCCGAGTACTCGATCCTCTACCGCGCGCCCGAACGGGGCGTGATCGACCTCTGCGCTGCGAACGGCATCTCGCAGGTCGTCTGGTCGCCGCTTGCGCAAGGCGTCCTCACTGGTAAGTACCGGGCGGGCAGCGCTCCGGCGGCCGGCACCCGAGCGAGCTCGGAGAAGATGGGCTGGGCGATGAATCGCTTTCTCTCCGACGACGTGCTGGCCGCCGTTGAGCGGCTGACACCGATCGCCGAGCGGCTCGGGATCCCGCTCTCACAGCTCGCGCTCGCTTGGGTGCTGCGCGAGCCCAACGTCGCGGCGGCGATTGTCGGCGTCAGCCGGCCCGAGCAGCTCGACGAGAACGTCGCGGCCTCGGGCATCCAGCTCGACCAGGCAACACTTGCCGCGATCGACGACGCCGTTCACGGCGTTGTCGGGTACGAGCGCTAGCTCGGCTACTGAATCTGCGTTTCGCAGTCGGCGTTGAACGTGTCCGTGCCTGGACCGCCGATCGCGACGTCGGTGCCCGCGCCACAGCTGATCGAGTCGTTGCCGCCACCGCCGAGGATGCAGTCATTGCCACCCGCGCCGCTCATGGTGTTGGCCGCGGCCGAGCCGAGCAGCAAGTCGGCGCCACTCGTCCCGGTGACGCCGGCGACAACAGTGGTCAGCGTGATCGCCGAGCAACTCGACGGCTTGAGCTTGTCTGCCGTGATCGTCGTGACGAACCGGGTGACTTTCGTGCCCGGCACGGTGTTGCCCGCGCTGAGCGCCGCATTGGCGAGAGCCAAGGCGACCGCGACCGCGCAAACGGCGATCAAGGTGATGTGTCTGACCATGTCGAGTCTAGGTTGCGCGTCGTCGCTTCGTGCCGCCGCCGAGGCCAGCCACGAGCACGAGCAGGATCGCGATTGCCGCCGCGATCGGCGGTCGGTACAGCTGCAGGACGAGTCGTCCTGCAGACGGCACGTGAAGCCACATGCGCCCGACGAGCTGGGAGCGTGTCGGGCGGTCGGGGTCGACAAAGGAGTTGTTGTCGCCCTTGAACACGTAGCGGCCGTCGTGGATCGCAATGATCCGATGGAGCACGACCCGATGGATCAGCCCGCTCCGGTAGCCCACTACGTCGCCCACGCGGTAGGTGTGTTGCGGGCGGAGCGCGACCAGGTCGGACAGGCGGAGCTTCGGCAGCATGCTGGTGCCGTCGACCGTGACGAAGGTCGTCGCGCCGCCGAGGGGTGGAGGTGCGACGTACCACCAGTAGCCGCGAATGCTGCGGTTGCGATTGTGATCGACAGCGCCAGCCGCGTTCGAGCCCATCGAGGATGCGGGGATGTCGACGGCGGCGCGCTCGCTGAGCGCGCCGCCGAGTCGTCGAACGAGGTCGGTGCGACGACCGTCGACATGCCTACTGCGCTGCGACGACCGTGAGCTGCGTTGCGGCAGCCGCCGTCGCCTGCGGCGACGTACAGGTGACGCTGCCGGTCGTGCCGCGGTGCTCGAACTCTTCACGACACAACCGCGTGAGCGTGACGATGATCTCCTTCGCCTGGTGCGAACCGTAGGGATGCAGCTCGGGCGGATGCTCGAGCGGGCGCGGGCGACGGAGTTCGTCCGCGTCGCGAACGAGCGTTATGAGCTCCTCTTCGAGTCGGTCAGCGACGCGATCATTCTCGGCGACATCGCCGGCACGATCGAGACGGCAAATCCAGCTGCCTGCCGACTGCTCGGCTACGACCGATCGGAGCTGCGCGGGCGGAACGCGCGCCAGTTCGCGGCTCCTGAATGGCTTGATGTCCTCGACCGCCGGGTCGACGGGAAGACTCGCGGCAGCGAGCCCGAGGCGACCTATGACATGGTGATGGTGGATCGCGCTGGAAACCGCATCCCGGTCGAGGTCACATCCTGGGCGGTGCGGGACGGTGCCGCTGTCACCGGAATCTGCGCGCTGATACGCGATCTGCGCGACCGCCAGCGGGCCGAGAGTGCGCTACGGGAGAGCGAGGCACGATTTCGCGGCGCCTTCGAGGCTGCGCCGATCGGTATGGCCCTTGCTGCACTCGACGGTCGCTGGCTCATGGTCAACCACAGGCTGTGCGGGCTTATCGGCTACGGCGAGGACGAGCTGCTCAAGATGCGCTTCCAGGAGATCACCCACCCCGACGACCTCGCGGCGGACGTGGCTTTCGGAGAACGCATGCTCAGAGGAGACTTCCCTTCGTACCAGATGGAGAAGCGGTACATCCGCAAGGACGGATCTGTGGTGTGGATTCACCTCAGCGTCTCTCTGGTTCGTGATGAAAGTGGCACCGCGGCGTACTCGGTAGCTCAGATCATGGACATCAACGATCGCAAGCGTCGCGAGCTCGGGGTTATCGACCTCCGCTCGCGCCACCCGGGGGCGAGCGGACTCAGCCCTCGCGAGCGGGAGGTGCTCGGGCTGCTGGCGCTCGGGAAGACCAGCGCTGAGGTCGGCGTCGAGCTCGGCGTGGCCGAGGAGACAGTCCAGACTCACGTTCGCCGTTCCATGGCCAAGCTCGACGCACGTTCGCACACGCAGGCGGTCGCGTCGGCAATCCGGCTCGGCTGGCTCGGCGATGGCGGGTCGGTGGCGGCCACTTCGACCAGTCAACTGTGACCGCGGAGCGTCGATAACCGATGTATGTCGCATACCGTCGGCGACCTGACTCGGCTCGAAAACGAGGAACGCGCGGTCTCGCAGCGGCGCCGGCGCTTGCACGCGCGAATCGAATTCCTGCGCGGCAACGGGGTAGATGACGAGGAAAGCCGCGAGCGACTCGCGAAGCTCGAAGTCGAGGAGACGGATGTGTCGCAGCGTCGCCGCGAGCTCCATGGTCTCATCGATGCCCTACGCGGACAGTTGGAAAGGGGCACCGCGCCCGGACCGCAACCCAAGGAGCGCCTCTTGGAAACGCCGGGGCGCGCATATCTGGCGGCCATGCATGTTGGGTTCGATTCGCTCACTCGCGACGAGACGTAGGCCCCTGTAACGAGATCGCAACTGGTATCGCAAGCCTGGAGCGTTTGGGTCGGCGCGTGAACGGCGACCCGAACCGCATGCCGCGCCCGCACGACGGGATGCCGTTCTACCCGAGGCGTGGGGGGTTCGGGCATGTGCTCGAGCATCACAGTGGACATCACTGGCTCGCCTTGGTGTTGTTCGTCCTGTTCGTTGTCACACTGCTCCTGATTGCTGCGTCCCTCGCGCGGCTCGCGGTTACGCAGCGCACCTCGTCGGGGGCTGCCGGCTCGATGCCTGCGGACGATGCCCTGTCGGTCCTGCGCCGCTACGCCCGCGGCGAGGTCGGGCGGGAGGAGTTTCTGCTCGCGCCCGATGATCTCGGTGGGGGCTTGCCTCCCGCCGAAGTGCATCCCGCCTGATCGGGCGTGACATGCTGGTCGGCGTGGTTGTCGCCGCCTTGCCGAACCCTGTCACCTTCGTCATCGCGGTGGTGATCGCCGCAGCGATCTCGATGGGAGTCTTCGGGCATGCAAGCAAACACGGCAGCCAGCACGCGACCGCTTGGGGGGTCGGCGCCTTCCTCGCGGCAGGCGTCGTCGTGCCGGTCTACTTCTTCCGCTTCTGGATCGGCCGCCACTCGCGCGCCTGACCCGGCCGTGCACGGCGTGAATCGGCACTCCGCCGCCGCGTCCACGGCTACCGTGTTGGCCGTGTCACGGCAGCCCGACAGTCGAGCTGCCCGCAGTCGCAGGGCGATCCGACCGTACGCGATGCACCTGTTCCTGCTCGCATTCACGGTGGCGATGCTCGTTGCGGACGGGATCTTCGGCGGGCTCGGGCCTCAGCTCGGACTCGGAGTGGTCGCGTTCGGGGTGCTGTGGGCGCTCTCGCACCGTGCGGAGGGGATGCAACGGCTACATCTGTGGATCTGCGTTCCGATCGCGACAGGATTCGAAGCGATCGGCTCGCTCGTCTGGGGCGGCTACCGCTACCGCTTGCACAACATCCCGCTCTACGTCCCCCCGGGGCACGCGCTCGTCTACCTCTTCGGGATCACAGCTGTGACGTTGCCGGTGTTCGAGCGATACGGCTCCCGGGTTCGCCACACCGTTCTCGCCATTTGCGCAATTTGGACGGTGGCGGGGGTTACGGTGCTCCAGCCGTTGACCGGGCGGTTCGATGTGCAGGGCGCACTTCTGCTCCCGCTCTTTGCCTGGTGCATCCTGCGGTCCGGCCGAGGAGATCTCTTCGCGGCGATCTGGCTGGCCACGATGACGATCGAGGTTGTGGGCACCTGGGCGGGTGATTGGACCTGGAGTGCGCACGCGCCGTGGACGCACATTTCGTCGGGAAATCCACCGTCGGCGATTGCCGCCGGCTACGCAGTCATCGACGGGTCGGTCGTCCTGCTCGGTCCGGTGGCGCTGTGGGCGCTACGGGCGGTGCGCCGTGCGTTCGTGAGCCCGGCCCGAGACCCGGTTTAGCTCGCAATTCTCCTGAGGGGCGACGTCGTGGCGCTCGCCAGCCGGTTCTTCCCACCATGCTTGGCGGTGTAGAGCGCTCGATCGGCTGACCGGAGCAGTGTCTCGCTCGTCGTTCCGTCCTCCGGGTAAACGGCGACGCCGAAGCTCGCTGTCACGGCGATCTCGTTCAGGAGGCTGACGCTGTCACGCAGGCGCTCTGTGACGGCAATCGCGTCGTCGATCCCGCTCTGCGGGAGGAGAAGCGCGAACTCGTCGCCGCCGATCCGGCCGGCGATATCGGTGATCCTCTTGTGGTCGCGCAGCAACTCGGCGAACCCGTGCAACACCGCGTCACCCTGGTCATGGCCCTCGGAGTCGTTGATGCGCTTGAGGTCGTCGCAGTCGGCCAGGACGAGGCCGAGCGGCCGGCGAGTCCTGCCTGCGCTGGCGATCTCTTCGCGGAGTCGCTCGTCGAAGCCGCGGCGGTTGAGCAGGCCCGTGAGGCTGTCGGTCACGGCTGCTCGCTGCTCGCGCCGGAGCGCCTGCGCGACATCGATCAGCGCGGCGGTCTGCTGAGCCAGCAGCGTGGCAGCCTCGGCTTGCTCGAGGTCGAGCGCAAGCGGCCTCGCTGACCGGCTGATCAACGTGCCCACACGTTCGCCTGCGACCCTGAGCGGGAGCAGGAGCATGTGCCGGCCGGCTGGGGAGAGTCCGATGCCCTCCTCGACGGCGTCGACGACGCGGTAGGTCGAGTTCACGGGGCTCAAGAGCGCGTCGACAACCGCGATCTCGGCGCCGCCGAGAGGTTCGAGCTCGGATTCGGGCCGGCGCCAATATCCCGTGCTCACCTCTGCGCGAGTGCTCTCGCCGAGCACGAGTTGCGCCGATTCGAGACCTAGCATCCGCCCTAGTGTTCGGGTCGCGAAATCGGAGAGCTCCGCGACGGTATGCAGCGAGCTCGCGTACACGCTCAGCCTGGCGAGGGTCGCCAGGTCGAAGCGAGTCGCCGATTCCATCGACTCGGTCCGCGTGACGAGCTCCGCCACGAGCGGCGTGACGATCTCGGGTGCGGTCGCCGGAAGGCGAATACCGCGGGTCTCGATGTTGAGCACTCCGCGCGTGGTGGCGCCGGCGAGTGGAAGCGCGAGCTCCGAGGCGAGTCCGGACACAGCTCCGATGAACTCAGGGTCGAGCCGAACGTCGGGCACGAACTGGGCGGTCGCGGTGCGGACGCAGCGCCCGATAACACCCTCGTCGAGGGTAAACCCGTCGCACACCTGCTCGTATCCCCGCTGTGCCACGCACCAGAGTCGGTCGTGATCGAGGACGTAGACGCTCGCGAGGACGCCCTCGCCTGCGGTCTCGCAGAACCGGCGGAGAGCACGGTCGATCGTCTCTCGCTCTCCCTCGACCCGCTGCAGCTCGAGCGTCGCCTCACGTACGGCACTCACGAGGGCGACGTCGGCCAGCACCACGAGCCCAGCGGGATGGACCTGCAGCTCCTTCCGCTCGGACTCGAGGCCCGGCTCGAGCAGATCGGGCCCGAGCACGGCCTGCTTGATCGTGGCCCCTTGTGGCGCTGTGGCCGCCGTCGCGACGATCTCGTCGCCAAGCGCAAGGAACGCGTCGAGGACCACCGGGTCGAACTGGCTGCCGCGACCCGCGCGGAGCATCGCCGTTGCGATCGCGGAGTCGTAGGCGGGTCGGTAGACGCGGTCGCTCGTCAAGGCGTCGAAGACGTCGGCAACGGCGACGATCCGCCCCGCCAACGGGATCGCCTGGCCTCGAAGCCCGCGTGGGTAGCCGCCCCCGTCGTACCGCTCGTGGTGGGTGAACGCGATCGTCGCGGCGAGGTCGAGCAACTCCGAGCCGGAGTCGGCGAGCATGTCGTGGCCGATCTCGGCATGACGCTGCATCAGTGCGCGCTCGTCGTCGCTCAACGGCCCGGGCTTGAGTAGGACGTGGTCGGCAATCGCGATCTTGCCGACATCGTGGAGCGGGCTTGCAAGCCGTAGGCTCTCGCAGGTCGCGTCGTCGAGCCCCAGCTTGCGCGCGACGAGCTCGCAGTAGATGCTGACGCGCTCGATGTGCCGCCCGGTGGTGCCATCGCGGTGCTCGGCGGCGGTGGACAGTCGTCGTGCCATCTCCTCCTGCGACCGCCGAAGTGCGACCTCGGAGCTTGTGAGACGGGCGACGGCGTGGAGGAGATCCTCCTCTGCGCTGCGCCGCTGGGACAGCTCGGCGGAGAGCTGCCCCGTGAGTTGTGCCCGTTCGAGCGCGAGCGAGGCCAGTTGGCCGAATCGGGTCACCAGAGCCTCGTCACCAGTGGTGAACGCACGACCCTCGGCCATGTGCGAGAGGCCGAGCACGCCGATCGTGCGACCTTGAGCGGTGAGAGGAACGCCGAGCACCGCGGCGGGAGTGACCGGGCCGAGGCGCTCTTGCCGTCCGTCCCACTGTCGGTAGGCGTTCTCGATCACCGGTCCACCCGAGCGGAACACGAGCCCAGCCACGCCGTCGTCGAGGCCGACACTCGT
>JBBQPW010000105.1:0-8119 GCA_038216845.1 Gaiellales bacterium
ACCGCCGAGACAACGGGCACGGGGCACGCGGCAACGGCCCGCACGACTCTTTCATCGCTGAAGGGGAGCAAGTCCTCGAAGCTCCCGCCGCCGCGCGAGACGATCACGACATCGACCGCAGGATGTGCGGCGAGCCGCGCCAGCGAGCGAACGATCGCCGTTGCTGCCGATTCACCCTGCACGCGAGTCTCTGCGACGACGATCCAGGCCGGCGGGAAGCGCGCCAAGATTGCGGCGACGACGTCCCCTCGCGCTGCAGCGTCGGCCCCGGTGAGGAGGCCGACGGCACGCGGAAACTTCGGCAGCGGCCGCTTTCTCTCGGCTGCGAACAGCCCTTCCGCTGCGAGCGCGCTCTTGAGGCGCTCGAGCGCGGCGAGATGGTCGCCGACTCCGAACCTCTCGATCGTGACGGCCCGAAACGTCAGCGATCCCTTCGCCTCGAACAGCTCCGGCCGGCCCTGGACGTGGACGCGTTCACCGTCGACGAGCTCGAGCCGGAGCGCGTCGAATCGCCGGCGTGACATCGTCACGGGCAGCGTCGCGCCGGTATCGGGATCCTTCAACGTGAGGAAGCAGATCGCCCACGCCTCGTTGCGACGCAGCTCCGTTATCTCACCCTCGACCCAGACCTCCGGCAGCTTCCCGAGCCAGCTCGCGATCCCACGGTTGAACGCCGAGACCGCGAACACCTTGCGGTCGCCGTAGACCGTCGCCTCGACCTTGCTCATGTCAGCAGCCTAGGCTGCTGGGCTATTCCGAGGTGGCGCTGATGCGCCGGTTCACAAAAGGATCTCGGCCGCCGTCGTCGGACTGCAACCCTGGCGGAGGAGGTCGACACAGGTGTGGAGATCCGCCTCGCTGACCGCGAGCCTCTCGGCAAGCGGCAGCGGGAAGCCCGCCTCGATCAGGATATGAAGGCGCCAGCCCTCGACCTTCGCCTGTTCGTCCGGGCGGGTGTCCTCGATCTGTGTCTCGGTGATCTCAGTCATGGTTTCGCGATGATTCGTGGTCACTACGACGCTTCCTTCCGCCGATTTGTTGGTGAATGAGCGGGTGGGCGACAGAGTTTGGTCTGTCGCCCACGCAGTCCGAGCCGCCCAACGTCAATCGTCACGCAGCTGCAATGCCCTTTAGCGACCCGGCGGCGGAGCCGCGTCGACTCGGCGCACGAGCTCTTCGCGACCGAGAAGCTCGACGGCCCGATCGAGCTCGCGGGCGAGTCGCGCGGCCGATTCCTCACGCAACTCTCGCATCCGATCGTCGAACGCCAGGCTTGCGACCTGGACGTGCCGTTCGAGCTCCCTCTCGACCACGCGCGCGATGCGCTCGGTCTGGCGCCGCTCGAACTCGATGAACTCGACCTCGAGCCGTCCGCGGGCATCGGTCTCGGCCTTCTCGACCCCTTCCGCCAATGCCGTCTCTCGTGCACGGAGTCGCTCGGTGATGTCGGCGATCGCCCGTCGGCGCTCGCCGGTGTGCGACTCGAGCTCGTCGAGCGCCTCCGTGACGGCCTGCCCGGCTGCGCGTTCGAGCTCCTCGCGGAGTCGGACGACCGCCTTGCGTTGCTCGTCTGCCGTCGAGCCGAGATCGGCGGCCTCTGCCGCGATCCGCTGCTCGACGTCGGCAATCGCCTCCCGGTGGCGTTGCTCCAAGCGTCCGAGCTGCGCCTCGACATGCCGCTGGGAGCGGTCAAGATCATCCGTGAAGGAGCGCAGCCGCTCGTCTACTTTGCGCTCGACCTCTGCGAGCGTGGCCGCCAGCATCTCGCCAGCACGACGTTCCCGTGTGGCGAACTCACCACGATGCGCGTCTGCGAGCTTGCGCTCCTCAGCCGCAAGCGCCGAGACGGACTCGGCACGCTCGCGCGCGAGGACACGCCTGATCTCGTCCGCGTGTCGCCCAGTTTCCTCGTCGACGGTCCTCCGAAGGGTGGCGCGGGCGGCCAGGACGAGCTCGTCGGTGGCACTGGCACGGGTGCGCGCTCGGCCCAGTGCGAGCCGTAGAGCGACGATCAGGACAACGGCGCCGCCGAGGCAACCGGCCAGGATCCACACGAGCATCGGGTCACTCTAGAGCCGGAGTGCGACCATCGCGACCGCGAGCAGGATCGTCGAGGCGGCCATGAGCCGGAGCGCCGCTTCAGGGCCGGCGACGAGAAGCTCTCGGGACAACACCTCGTGCGTACCGTCGGTCAGCTCGAAGGTGCCGTCGACCGACCGCACCCGGCGGCGGATGTGGCGGACGGGCGTCGAGAGCGCCCGCTGGGCGATCACCAGCAGCATCGCCCAGCCGGCGGCTGCGACGGCCTCGACGCGGATTGTCTCCGCACAGGCGACGTACGCCGTCAGCACCGGGAATGCGCCCCACGCGAGGCCGAGCCAGAGCGTCGTGTGGAACCGGCCGCCGAACAGCTCGAGGTTGTACGCGGGCACGAGAAATGCACCGACCGCCACGAACGCGAGCAGCCACCAGCTCGTCCGGGACGCGACCGCGATCCCGAGCGCGCAGGCGCCTGCGACCGAGACGATGGTGAGGCCGACGAGAACGGCTGAGGTGATCCGGGTGTTCAGCGGCCGGCCGTTGAGCTCGTCGAGTGCGTGAGCGCCGATGCCGAGCGCGAGCCCGAACGCGAGCACGGTGAGCGCGAGCCGGCCCCAGGGGACACTCGGTGCGAGGCAGCCGCCGATGACGACATTCGCGAGATGCCACGCGGTGTACGGCGGGTGGAGGAGCGTGACGAAGTCGCGCCAGCCGCCGGGGCGCAGCGCGTAGAAGGCCGGCCTCATGTCCTTTGTCCCCAGATGACGATGCCGCCACCGACGCTCAGCCGCCGGGTGCAGACGCCGGTGATTCCGGCCGCTCGCCACAGGTCGAGGAGAGCAGGCTCCGGGAGTCGCTCCCAGAAGCCGCGAATCGATGGGCCGAGGAAACTGCCGGCCTCGCCCCAGCCTTTCGAGACAAGCCTTCCGAAGAGCGGTAGCCCAACGCGAACGTAGAGCTCCCACAACGGGCGCCAGAGCCCGCGCGGGAGGCCGAACTCGAGCATCGCGATCGTCCCGCCCGGGCGCACGACACGCGCGAGCTCACGGAGGACGGCGCCGGGGTCGTCGACGTAGCGCAGCAGATACGTGACGGTCAGGTGGTCGAAGGAGGCGTCCTCGAAGGGAAGCGTCTCGGCCGAGGCTTCCACGAGCTCGACAGCGTCGCCGAACCGTTCGCGCGCCCGGGCGAGCATCTCCGGGCTTTGATCGAGTCCGGTCACGCGATGGCCGTTCCGCAGGAGCCGCTCGGCGACGAGGCCGGTCCCGGTGGCGACGTCGAGCACGTGACCCTCGTCGTCCGGCACCCGCGAGACCAGGAAGCGGCGCCACCGCGGATCCTGGCCGAAGGAGAGCACGGCGCCGACGCGGTCGTAGGTCGGGCCGAGCGGGGCGAAGAGCTCCTGCGCGTGGCGGCGTCGGTCGAACACGTCGCTCTATCCTGGCAGGGTGGAGGGAGCGGTGGACCTGGGCGCAGATCTCGAGGCAATTGCGGCCCACGTTGCGATGCGTGTCGCGACCCGCGATTCCGCCGCGACTGTCGCTGCCGTCCTTGCGGTCGAACCGGTGCCCGGTGCGCGTCGCTACCTCTGTGGCTTCGAGCGGGCCGACGGCTCACGTGGTTGGCTGGCGGTCGATGCCGACGGCGAGCCGGTGGCGGAGCGTCGGGATGTTCGCGACGTCGTCACTGTGGCCGCGTTGTGCGAGCTTGCGGAGGAGAGCGCATTTCCGGGTGATCTGGATGAGTTGCGCGCCCAGCTCGTCGCACTTCGTCTCACCGAGAATCCGGGTGGAATCGACGAGGCGGAGGAATCTGCGCTCGCGCTCCAGCACGTGCTCGGCGCACCACCGCACCTCGCAAGCCCGGCGCGGCTCGACGCGATCGGGGCCGCGGCGCGGCGGCTCGAGCTCGCCCTCGACCCGACCGCGGGCTCGCCGTTTGGCACAACGATGCAGGCTGCGCAAAGTGTTGCCGACGAGCTGTGGGCAGAGGTCGAGGCGATGTACTTGACTGACTTCGAGTAGGTAGGTTCTCGGCATGAGCGAGTCGGGCTTTCCCCTGTTCGGCGGCGACCCCGACGACCTGCTGCGCGGTCTGCGTGAGTTCGCCGAGCAGCAGGCCGAGTCGGTGCAGGATGCGCAGCGCGAGCAGTTCGCGACGCTGACGCTGAGCACGGCCGTGGAGCTGACTGCGGCGGCGCTGAAACAGGTGCAGGCGACAGGTAGCGTCGACGAGCAGACGATTGCTCTGCGCGACGCGATGCGTGTGTTGTTCCCAGAGGCCGTTGCGCTCGTCTCAGCAGCCCGTAAGGGCTTCATGCGAGAGGCCTAACCGCCGGGCACGCCACGCTCGACCCGGGCGAGGACACCGTCGACCCCGCCGCGTCCTGCGTGCACGTTCTCGATCCACCAGGTGACGCCCGCGGCGGCATACGCGGCGAGGTCGGCCTCGTCCGAGTAGCCGATGAAGCAGACGTCGAAATCGCTCTGCGCGCCATCCTCCTGGATCAGCGCGACCTTCTCGGAGATCTCGTCCGGGGTCGTCGTGTTCCGCTCGGGGCTCGAACCGTCGACGAGCCAGCCGTCCCAGCGTGCTGCGCGTCGTAGGGCACGGGGACTCATGCCACCGATCCAGAAGGGGATCGGCTGCAGCGGGAGCGGCGCGAGCGTGAGCCCGTCGACCGTGTAGTGCTCGCCGCGGTGCTCGACGTGCTCGCCGTGCAGCAGCCGCGCCACCACGTCGAGACCCTCGTCGAGCATTGCTGCCCGCCGACGTGCGTCGCTGTCTTCGCCGAAGCGCTCGAACTCGGCGGTGGGCCCGCCCAACCCCGCGCCGAAGATGGCCCTCCCACTGCTGGCGAGGGAAAGCGTTGCGAGCTGCTGAGCGACCATCTGCGGTCTGCGTCGTGCAAGCGGCGTCACGGCCGTCCCGAGCAGGATCCGAGACGTTGTTGCCGCGCACGCGCCGAGCGTCACCCACGGGTCCGCAGACGGTGAGCCGGACGAGGCCCACGCGAGGTGATCCCACACGAGAAGCGCTTCCCAGCCTGCCTTCTCCGCAGCTGCAGCGACCCGAACCGCTTCGCGCGGGCCCGCGAACGGGCCGAGCGTGCAGAGCTGGAGTCCATAGCGCATCCCGGCCGCATCCCATTCCCGCGTTGCCTGGCTCCCTTCCAGCCCTGCGCAATCGCGCATCTCTGGAATCATCGCCGTGTGGGGCTCTTCGATCGCACCGTCGTCCGCCTCCTACCCGCCGTGCCGCGGCGGGTCGTGCGCCGGCTGTCGGTGCCCTACATCGCCGGCTCGTCGCTCGACGACGCGCGCCACGCCGTTGCGGCGCTGAATGCGGAGGGGAAGCTCGCGACGGTCGACGTGCTCGGCGAGGAGGTGACGCGCGCGGACGAGGCCGAGGCGATCGCGGCCGCCTACCACGACGCCCTCGCCGCGATCGACGGCGATCAGCTCGACGCCAACGTCAGTATCAAGCTCACCGGCTTCGGGCTGAACGTCGATCCTGGACTGTGCCACGACCTCGTCGAGAAGCTCGTGTGCGACGCGGCTGCGCGCCGATCGTTCGTCCGCATCGACATGGAGGACTCGTCCTGTACGGAAGCCGCGCTCGCGCTGTACCGCGAGCTGCGCTCGGAGGGCCACGAGAACGTCGGGGTTGTGTTGCAGGCCTACCTCCGGCGCACGCTCGCCGACGTCGAGAGCCTTGCCGACCTGCGGCCGAACGCCCGCCTTTGCAAGGGCATCTACGTCGAGCCGGAGGCGCTTGCCTTCCAGGACGACGACGAGGTGCGGCGCAACTACGTCGCGTGCCTCGACGCACTGTTCAGCGGTGGCTCGTACGTCGGCATCGCAACCCACGACGAGTGGCTGATCGGCCAGGCGCTCGAGGATGTCGCTGGGTTGGATCCGCGCGCGTACGAGTTCCAGATGCTGCTCGGCGTGCGCGAGGCGCGAGCCGGCGAGCTCGTTTCCGCCGGCCATCGTCTTCGGGTCTACGTTCCGTTCGGCCAGCGCTGGTACGAGTACGCGCTCCGCAGGCTGCAGGAGAACCCGAAGGTCGCCGGGTACGTCGCGCGAGACACGTTCGCCCGGCTGCTGCGCGGCCGCTCGTGAGGGTGCGGTGGACTGAGGCCGCGTGAGGTGAGAGTCTGTCGGGCGTGCATGATGGCGATCTCCACCTGAGAGCGCTGACCTATGGCTCGTTCGTGGAACTCGGTCGGGCGCCGACTGCGACGGAGATCGCGGAGACGTCGGGCCGATCCGTCGCTGACGTCGAGCACGGGTGGCAGAGGCTGCACGACGCCCATGCCCTGGTGCTGAACTCGGCCACCGCCGAGATCAGAATGGCGAACCCGTTCTCGGCCGTCCCGACGGCGTATCGCGTTCGGGCGGACGACCGCTGGTGGTACGGCAACTGCGCGTGGGACGCGTTCGGGATCTGCGCAGCCCTCCACGCGGACGGGGTGATCCATGCCTCCTGCCCCGACTGCGGCGAGCCTCTCACCGTCGAGATACGCGACGAGCATCCAGACGACGACGGCTTGCTCTTCCATTGCCTCGTCCCTGCCGCACGGTGGTGGGACGACATCGTCTTCACCTGAAGCACGATGAATCTCTTTCGGTCGGAGGAGCACATCGAGAACTGGCTCGGCGGACGCAAACCCGGAGCGACCATTCCGGTCGCCAAGCTGAGCGAGCTCGCGCACGCCTGGTGGGGAGACCGACTTCCCCCGAGCTGGCAGCCCCACACGCGCGAACAGAACCAGGCGATCCTCGACCGACTCGGGCTCACCGACGAGTTCTGGCAGCTGCCCTAGAGAGCCAGAGGGAGGAATGTGTCGCGTTCTGCAAATCAATGGGCTGGCTCAGTCGCATCAGGGAGTCGGTACGCTCGATTGGTGATCCTTCGCCGCCTCGTTGCGCTCGTGTTCGCGGCGCTCGTGCTCGCCTACCCTGGCGCAGGGTGGTCGGCCTCGGCTCCGTCGTGGACGTTCGATCTTGTCGTTTCGCGTTGGGTCGCACCAAGCCAGTTCTCTGCGCACGTCGTGCGGCAACTCGCTGGTCTACACGTCCGTGACAACCTTCCCGTGACGCTTCGGCTCGACCGCCGTACCGTCTGCCGCCGCAAGAGCAGCGACCGAGGATCTGCACTCATTCGCTGCGCCAGCGTGCGTGCCATCGTCGCGCTCCGCAATGTCACCGTCCGCGCCTCCGGCCAACTCGAAACAAGCCACCTCGGCGCAATCGGCTTCCGCGCGCGCAGGCTCCTGGTAACGACGCCCGACCCGTAGGGCGAGGAACCGCGTGGGTTCTTGTCTGCGAGGATCGCCAAATGCCGATCGATCACTTCGGCGAGCAGGTCGCGGAGCACTTCGACCGGAGATACGCTCGTCTCGAAGTCGCCGCGGTCGTTGATCCGATGGTCGACTTCCTAGCGGATTTGGGGGGCGGCGGCGCGGCGCTAGAGTGGGCGTTGGAACCGGCCGGATCGCTCTTCCACTCGCCGCTCGCGGCGTACGGGTACACGGGATTGATCTGTCGGAGGCGATGGTTGCACGGCTCCGCGCCAAGCCCGGTGCTGAACGGGTTGAGGCGACCGTGGGGGACATGGCCACCACAGCTGTAGAAGGCACGTTTTCGGTCGCATACATCGTGGCGAACACGATCATGAACCTGACGACGCAGGACGATCAGGTGGCGTGCTTTCAGAACGTTGCGGCGCATCTTGAACAGGATGGAAGCTTTGTCGTGGAGGTGCTGGTTCCGGGTTTGCAGCGGCTGCCGCCCGAGAAGTATCAACCGTTCGCGGTTACCCCGTCCCACCTTGGCTTCGATGAATACGACGTTGTTCAACAACGCGTGGTGTCCCATCACTACTGGGTCGACGGCGACCACGTTGAAGTGACCTCGCCGCCATTCCGCTACGTCTGGCCATCAGAACTTGATCTGATGGCGCGAATCGCGGGAATGGCGCTGCGGGAACGGTGGGGTGGATGGAAGCGAGAGCCGTTCACCGCCGATAGCGACAAGCACGTTTCTGTCTGGACGAAAAGCTAGCGTCGTGACGC
>JBBQPW010000106.1:0-8027 GCA_038216845.1 Gaiellales bacterium
GACATTGCGTGCGATCGCGACCGACGGGCCTGACGCGTTTTACGCCGGAAGGATCGCCGACGCGATCGCGTCAGCCTGTTGGCTGTCCGAAGAAGATCTGGCGGCGCATCGCAGCGAATGGGTCGAGCCCCTGCGCTACACGTACCGCGGCGTGGACGTGTGCGAGCTGCCGCCGAACGGCCAGGGTGCAGCCGCCTTGATCGCCCTCGGGATCTACGACGGGCTCGAGCCGGGCCTCCATTCGCAGATCGAGGCGATGAAGCTCGCGTTCGCGGATGTCCACGCGTATCTCGGGGATGAGCCTTTGCCGGCCAGGTTGCTCGATTCAGCGCATCTCACAGAGCGTCGCTCCCTCGTGCGCTCCGACCGGGCGATTGCGCCCGGTCCGTCCCTGTTGCCAAAGGGTGGGACGACGTATCTGTGCGCCGTCGACGGCGAAGGCTCCGCGGTCTCGCTGATCCAGAGTCTCTACGGCTCGTTCGGCTCAGGGATCGTCGCTCCCCGGACAGGCGTGACGCTACAAAACCGCGCGGCTGGATTCGTCGAGACGGAAGGACATCCGAATCAGCTCGCGCCCGCCCGCCGGCCGTTCCACACGATCATCCCTGGAATGCTCCTCGCCGAAGGGCGGCTGCTCGGCCCGTTCGGCGTGATGGGAGGGCCGATGCAGCCGCAAGGGCATTTCCAGGTCGTCTCGCATCTCGTGGACGAAGGCCTCGACCCGCAGGCGGCGCTCGACGCACCGCGCTGGCGCGTCGCAGAGGGCGGCGTCGTCGAGATCGAGCCGGGCCTCTGGAGCGAAAAGGCTGCGCTCCGGGCGCTTGGCCACGATGTCCGTCGTGCCGACAGCCAACATGGTTTCGGGGTCGGCCAAGCGATCTTGCGCCACCGCCAGTCCTGGATCGGCGGCTCGGACGGCCGCGGCGACGGGTTCGCAGCCGGCTTCTAGAAAGCTCTGCAGCGAGATACACCGCGGATTACACCCCCCGCACGATGGATCACTCAATCGAGGGACACTAGCCTTATCTGGCATGACGGAGACACTCAGCAAGAGACGGTCGTCCATCACGTCACGGCAGCGGGAGGTTGTTGCGCTGATCGCGGCGGGATACTCGAACGACGAAGTCGGTGAGCGGCTCGGTATTTCCCCACGAACCGCGAAGGCGCATTGCGATGTGCTCAGGCAGAAGCTGGGCGTGAATCGTCGACGCCAGATCCCGGTTGCCTACCGCGCCCTCACCGGCGACGACCCTCTCCTCGTGCACCCCGGCATCCGCGCGATGTCGCGGGTCTAGTGTCCGGCGCCCGCGAGCCCCCGCCGCGGGCGCCGGCTCTTCCTCTCGAGTGCCTAATGGAGTAGGTTCGGCCGCACCGCGGCAGGCTGTGGCTATGGAGTTAGAACAACTCACCCTTCCCAGGCGACGCAAGAAACATCGCTTTATAGAGCGACCGCGCTTGCTGCGCTCGCTCGACGCGTCGAAGGCGCGCGTCCGGATGCTCATCGCACCGGCGGGCTTCGGAAAGACGACGCTTGCCGAGCAGTGGACGCGCGCCACTGCGAGCCACGTTGCGTGGTACCCGTGCCGGAACGCATCGGCCGATGTCGCGGCGCTGTCGATCGGTATCGCCGTGGTCGCGACCGGCTTCATTCCCGGCTGCGAGAAGCGCCTGCGCGAGCGGCTGATGGTTACACAGAGCCCGGCCGACGAGGTCGACGTTCTCGCGGAGATCCTCGCCGAGGACATCGCCGATTGGCCACCAGACGCGTGGCTCGTGATCGACGACTACCAGTTCATCTGTCGCACGACCGAAGCCGAGCTGTTTGTGGAGCTGCTCATTGCAGCCGCGCCGATCAACGTTCTGATCGCTGGCCGGCGACGCCCGTCGTGGGTCTCGAGCCGCGATGTCTTGTACGGCGACGTCCTGGAGCTGAACCAGACAGAGCTCGCAATGAGCCGTGACGAGGCCGAGCTCGTTCTCGACGAGCCGGAGCAGGCGGGAATAACGTCAGGGCTTGTTGCGATCGCGAACGGTTGGCCGGCGGTGATCGCACTGGCCGGCGTGAGCGGCGTGCCCGAGCTTCCGGATGACGATGCGCCCGAGGCGTTGTACGACTTCTTCGCGGAGGAGGTGTATCGAGCGCTCGAACCAGACGATCGGGCTGGTCTTGGGGTTCTTGCGGCAGCAACTGCGCTCGATCAGCCGCTTGCGGACATCCTGCTGGGGCCGGCGCGAGCCGAGCGGACGGTCGCCGAGGGTGTTGCGATCGGTGTGATCGTCGAGCGTGGCGAGAGGCTGGAGCTCCATCCTCTTGCGAGGACGTTCATCGAGGCGAAGGCGCTCGAAGAATGGCCGACCGAGCACGAGGCCGCGGTAGCGCGATGCCTGGAGGTCTATCGAGCGCGTCGAGACTGGGACGCATCGTTCGACCTGGTGGAGCGAAACAACCTGGTCAGCGAGCTAGAGGGCTTGCTACTGGAAGCACTGGACGAACTACTAGACACAGCCCGCCTCGCCACTGTTGAAGGAGTGGTTGGACGCGCAACAATCCTTCGTCTCCCTCAACCGATTTTCGCCGTAGCAGAGGCGGAGCTTCGGCTACGCGAAGGTAAGAGCCTGGTCGCGTTGACTCTTGCGGAGCGGGCGCTCCGTCATCTAAGCGTCGACGCCCCTTTGTGGCTTCGGTCGGTTCTGCTCGCCGGAACATCTGCACACGTCGGATCGCGCGAGGAGTTGGCTCTTGAATTCTTCCGGAGAGCGGAACGCAGTGCAGCTAGTGAGCGCGAAGCGCGCGAAGCGAGATGGGGTCAGATGATGTGCCTTGCGGAGCTCGAGGTTGATGATGAAGCACGAACGCTTCTAGATCGATTGTCCGCCGAGGCGGCGAGAGACGACCCGCGAGACCTTGTCCGGCTCGCGACCCGGAAGCTTGGGTACGAATTGCGTGCGGGCAAGATCGAAAGCATGCACGAGGCGCTTGAGACGCTGCAACTCGTCGACCTTGTGACAGACACGTTCGTGCGGACTTCGTTTCGCGCAATGTCCTCCGTCGCTCTCGTCTTGGTGGCGGACTACGGGAAGGCTCAGGAGGTCGCGGAGGATCTAATCCAAGATGCTGAGACCCACCGTCTCGATTTCGCGATGCCGTATGCGCTAAGCGCTGCGGCAGGCGCTGCGGCTGGACTCCAGGATTTCGCTCGCGCGGAGCGGTTGATCGCAACGGCTCTCGAGATGTCGGCGGAACAGGGCAATGTTCAGGCGCAGCTGAATGCCGCGGGCGGCCGTTTGCGGATTCTGCTGAGCCAGGGACGGGTTGACGAGGCTTGTGCCGAAGGTCCCTTGCCACCCGCACCCGTTGCGAGCCTCCAGGGAGAACTGTTGGGTCTTCGCGGGTTGGCGGTTGCGTGCTCAGGGCGGCTTGATGAGGCTGTAGCGCTTGCTTGGCGGGCCGCTGAGTCAACCCGCGCGGTGGAGGCGAAAGTACTCGTCGCGGCGACGCGGGCGATTGTGGCTATGCGTGAAGGCGACCCGGGACTAGGCGAATCGCTCGGATCGCTTCTCGCCGTGGCCGAATCGACGCAGGCGTACGACCTAGTAGTAACTGCCTACCGTGCGTGTCCCGATCTCTTGGCGGTTCTGCTTCGGACCATGCGAACCCGTGACCAGGCTTGGGCGCTTGTGAAGCGAGGGCGTGACGACGAGCTGGCGCGACTTGTCGGTGTGCCCTTGCCGAATCGCAACGATCCTCGATCGCTGTTGTCACCGCGTGAGAAGGAGATCTATGATCTCGTGTGCCAGGGGCTGCCGACTCGTCAAATCGCAGGCATGCTGTTCATCAGCGAGGCAACGGTCAAGGTGCACGCCCAGCACATATTTGACAAAACTGGAATCCGCTCGCGGGCTGCCTTGGCGCTCAACGCGGCAAGAGAACAGCTTCGTCAGGCCACGTCCGCCATCTCATCGCCAGCGGAGGAACCAGAATGACTGGGTGGATCTGAAGCCGTCGCGAACGCGAAGAAGTTCGCGTCGCGTCCAACTCGGTAGCTCTCGTCTGCCGATGCCAAGATAGCCTCGAAAGCCGCGACAACCGTTGTGTCGAATTGGCTCTCAACGGCTTGCGCAAGCCTGAGTCGAGCTACGCGGCTGGGCATAGCGTCACGATAGGGACGGTCGGACGTCATAGCGTTGTACGCGTCTGCCACGGCGATGATTCGCGAGAGCGGCGGAATGACCTCTCCGTTTAGGCCGTCCGGATAACCCTCTCCATCCATTCGCTCGTGATGATGACGGACGATCGTCGCAATGTCCGAGTAGCTATCAACTTGTCGAAGGATCCGTTCTCCGATCGCGGAGTGCTCTTGCATCTGGCGCCGCTCGTCGAGCGTGAGTGCGCCTGGTTTCTCAAGTAGCCCGGCTGCGAGTCCAATCTTCCCGATATCGTGGACGAGGCCGCAGAGATAGGCCTGTTCCTGCAATTCTCCGGACATCCCCATCCGAGCAGCGATGTCTCTTGAGTAAATCGCCACTGCCGCAGAGTGACCGGCCGTATACCGATCTCGGGCATCTAGTGTCGCGATTAGTCCGCCAGCAAACGACAGGTTCGCGCGAGCGAGCGCATCGTTCGCTTCCGCCAGATCATCGGCCAACGCCCGCTGCGCATGGTAGAGCTGATAGAGCCGTTGTGCCGCGAGCGCTGGGATGAAGAACAATGGCGCTGTCCACGGTGACACGGAGACATACGCGATGGCCAATGCCGCGACGATGGGACCATATGTGGGCGCGGCTGTAAGAACGACAGGTGCCATGGACCGCGCGAAGCTCCGAAGATTCCGGCCGCGCATCTTTGCGGTGACTCCCGCAAGAAGCACGTCGAGCGCTTCGCCGATAACGCTTCCGATCAACGTGGCGGTGACCAAACCACCGACGGTCGAAGGTACCAGCGATCTAGCGACGTGGGAACTTAGCCCCATCGCGGCGCCGACGATGAATCTCGTGCTTGCGTAGGCCACGAACTTGAGACGGGGCGATCGCTCGCTCTGCCGCGCGTAAATCTCAGCATCGCCGATCATGGACGCTGCACCAACGAACCCTCCGGCGACTGGGCCGAACAACACTGATGCGAACAGCGCAGGAAGAATCCAGATCGTCAGTTCGGTGGTTCGCCCGATATGGACGCCGCCTCGTTCGGCAACTGCGTTTATCGCGGCGAGGCCGAGCACGATCCAGACGTTTCCAGCCCCGAAGCCGAAGTAGAACAGCGACGCACCCAACCCAAGGGCTGCAAGCGCGAGTCCTCCAACGTAGAGGCGAATCTTGGTTTCAGCTGTCGTCACGGTTGCTTCCTTGCGTCCTCCCCCAAACGGGGTATACGATTCTGTTGCCGTCAGTACCCAACCTAGGAGTTCGAGATGCGAAAGATCCTTCGCGTCGTCGCCCGTGTCACGATCATGGGTGGCGTCAAGGACTGGTAGAGGCCGTCGTATCCTGAGTTCTGGGTCCCTGCCGGGCATCCCTCTTTTGGGGGGTCTCCGGCGAGGAACTCAGATCGGGAGGACATGCCTAGCTAGGCAATGAGCCCACGCCGGAAGCCAACCGCTACGGCGTGGGCTCTACTTCTTGCTTGCAGCTTCGCAAGAAGATGTCGGACGTGGGACTTGACGGTCTCCTCCGACAGAAACAGGCGCTGACCGATCTCACGGTTCACGAGTCCGTCGGCAACGAGCTGTAGTACTTCGCATTCACGGGCCGTTGGTTCCTGTTCGAACTCACGAGCGACAGGCCCTGAGAACGGGATGACTGAGCCGGTGCGTGTGCTGCCGCGCCGCGCCGCAGCCGCCTCGAACCGGCGACTATGGTCCCGGTATCGGCTCAGGATCTCTTTGCGCTCAGCGGCGTCCACGTCACCCGTATCGGCCTAGTCGGACAGCCGCTTTAGCGTCCCGAGTTAGCCCGAACCAGGGATTGGCTCTCTCAGGTAGACGAGAACTCGCTTCGCAGAGGACTAATGGGCCCTCGATGTCGCTGCCGGGGCGATAGCGCCTGTTTGAATCTCCCGTGCCCAATGGCACGCCACGACGTGCCCGGGCGCAAGCTCCCGCAGTTCCGGTCGCTCCTCGCGGCACCGGGTCGGCTGTACGAACGGGCACCGCGTGTGGAACCTGCATGCGGCTGGCGGATTCGCCGGGCTCGGAAGGTCGCCGGTAAGGAAGATTCGTAAGCGCTCGCGCTCGACGACCGGGTCGGGGATCGGAACCGCCGACAAGAGCGAGATCGTGTACGGGTGCAGCGGCGTTTCGTACAGGTCGTCTGCCGCAGATATCTCCACGATCCCCCCGAGGTACATCACGGCGATCCGATCCGAGATGTGCCTGACGACCGCCAGGTCGTGGGCGATGAACAGGTACGTGAGACCGAGCTCTTCCTGCAGGCTCTCGAGCAGGTTCACGATCTGCGCCTGGATCGAGACGTCGAGCGCGGACACCGGCTCGTCGCACACGATGAAGGCAGGATTCACGGCAAGGGCGCGCGCGAGGCCGATGCGCTGCCGTTGGCCACCGGAGAACTCGTGCGGATACCTCGATCCTGCGTCGGACGGTAGACCGACTCGTTCGAGGAGTTCGCGGACACGGCTTGCCGCCTCGCTTCGACTCGAGACGATGTCGTGTACCTGGAGTGGCTCACCGATGATCCGACCGACGCTGTGCCGAGGGTTGAGGGACGCGAAAGGATCCTGGAAGACCATCTGCATCTGGCGACGTGTCTCGCGCAGTCGGCCTTCCGAGGTGTGGGTGATGTCGTTGCCGTCGAAGACGATTCTGCCGCCCGTTGGCTCGTACAGGCGGATGAGCGTGCGTCCGACCGTCGACTTGCCGCACCCCGACTCTCCGACGAGGCCGAGCGTTTCGCCGCGGTCGATCGTCAGCGAGACGTCGTCCACGGCCTTCACGTCTCCGACGTGTCGATCGAGCACGATGCCGCTCTTGATCGGGAACCACATCCGGAGGTTCTCGATCTCGACCAGCGGGGAGCCGTTCATCGAGCTCACGCGGCGGAGCCTCCGAGGCGTGTCCGCTGCCATTCGTCGGCCGGCGCCGGATTGAAGCAGGCGAGTTGCCGCCCCGAGGTGCTCGTCTCGAGGTGGGGGAGCTCCGTAGTGCAGCGGTTGATCCGGAATGGGCAGCGTGGTGCGAACGGACATGAGGTGGGTGCGCTCAGCATGTTGCGCGGCGCGCCGGCGATCGGGTGGAGCTTCTGCTTCCGGCCGGTGTCGAGCCTCGGGATGCTCTGCAACAGCCCGAGCGTGTACGGGTGCCGTGGCTCGGCGAACAGCTCGTCGGCGGTCCCGGTCTCGACGAGTGTGCCCGCGTACATGACGTTCACGCGCTCGCAGGTTCCCGCCACCACGCCGAGGTCGTGCGTGATCAGCATCAACGCGGTCCCGCGCTCGATGACGAGCTCGCGGAGCAGATCGAGGATCTGTGCCTGGATCGTCACGTCGAGCGCCGTCGTCGGCTCATCGGCGATCAAGAGCTTCGGCTCGCACGCGAGTGCCATCGCGATCATCGCGCGCTGCCTCATCCCTCCTGAGAACTGGTGCGGGTAGTCACGGAGACGCGCCTTCGCACTCGGAATGCCGACCTGATCGAGAAGCTCGGCTGCGCGCTTCTCGGATTCCTTCTTGTCGACGGGGAGGTGCGCTTGGATCGACTCGCGCAGCTGTCGGCCGACGGTGAGCACGGGATTCAGGCTCGTCATCGGATCCTGGAAGATCATCGCCACGTCCTTCCCGCGTACGTGCTGCCATTCGCGCTCCGACTGGCCGAGCAGGTCATGGCCGTCGAGCGTCACGGTTCCCGTCGGGATGCGAGCTGCGCGGGGCAAGATTCCCATGAGCGCGAGTGCCGTGACGCTCTTACCGCAGCCCGATTCGCCGACGATCCCGAGGGTCTCGCCGGCAGCGATCGAGAAGCTGATCCCGTTGACCGCATGAACTGTCCCTCGGCTCGTCCAGAACTCGACGCTGAGGT
>JBBQPW010000107.1:0-7997 GCA_038216845.1 Gaiellales bacterium
TGCCGTCGACCGTGAGCCCGTCGACGTCGACCTCGGCCCCGCCGATCATGAAGTCCGTGTGCACTTGCGAGGCGTTGACGCCCATCGCCAGCAGCTCCTCCGCACCCTTGCCGTCGGCGCCGTCGACGACCATCGGCAGGCCCATGCCGTACGCGATGTGACACGTCGCGTTCTCGTCGAACAGCGTGTCGCCGAAGACGAGACCCGTGCGCTTCACAGCCGACGTCCCGTCGACGAGCGCGACCTCGCCGAGGAAGCGCGCCTGGGGATCGGTGTCGAGCTGTTGCTGGACGACCTCGATGCCTCGATCGGCCCGTGCATCGACGACTCGCCCGTTCTCTAACGTCAGCTCGAGTCCCTCGATCCTCATCGACGTCCCCGAGTCGATGAGCGGGTACGTCGAACGGACCGTCCCCTCTGTCCGCCGCCAGTCCGGGCTCGTGAACACCTCCTCGGTGGGCAGATTGGGAATGTGCTCGATCCCCGTCTCGGTCGTGAACGTGGCGCAGTCCCACCGAGCGACGCGCAGGAGGCCAACGGTGAGATCGGTGCCCGGCCCGCGAAAATGGATCGCGTCGAAGGCGTGTCCGTTGAGCACGCGAGCGCGTTCCTTGAGGCGCGCTACGTGCTCGAGCCACGCTTCGACCGGCTCCGGTTCGTCGAGGCGTGTCGCGGTGCCGACTGCATCCC
Organism: Gaiellales bacterium; assembly: GCA_038216845.1. GTDB lineage: Bacteria > Actinomycetota > Thermoleophilia > Gaiellales > Gaiellaceae > Gaiella. The sequence goes on from JBBQPW010000107.1 coordinate 691, forward strand.
AAAGCCGTTCGAGATCGGGCTCGCCGAACATCTCGGTCGCCCATCCGGCGTTCGGTGCCGAGACGATCGCCCAGTTCAACTTCCGTCCGGCCACGAGTGGGAGCCAGGCTTCCCGGACATCGCGCGGCTCCGACTTTGCGACGCGCGCCGGATCGAGATCGTCCATGAGATGCGGATCGGGGTTGCCCGTCAGGAGGATCGCTGCCGGTCGCTCCTCGGCCCACGTGTGCATCCACTCGACGATGTGGTCGGGGCCACGCCCGAGCTCCTCCTCCGGGCCGTGCTCGATCGCAGCGCGGCGTACGTGGAGGTCGCCGTACGTGACGTCGACGCGCCTCGCCCCGGCCCGGTATGCGGCAGCAGCGATCGCGCGTGCGACCGGCGCGTGCTCGACCTGAGCCGAGACGACAACTCCCTGTCCGGGCTGGACGTTCGCGCCGATGCGGACGACGATCTCGCTGTAACGCGCGAGACGCTCGTCGGGCGTCATCGCCGTGGTGGCGTGCGGGCTACCAGATCAGTCGCCCCAGTCGAAGTCGCGTGTGCGGCTCCAGAGTCCATCCTCGAGTCCAGCACCGGCGTACTCGGCGGCGTGCTCCAAGGTCACCTCGTCGCCTGTGCCTCTATTGGCAACTCCGTTGGGGGCTTCGCCCGGCCAGGGCAGCGTCGCTGAGTGAAGCTCGACGGCTGGCTCGCTGCCGTCCATCGTCTCTTCCAGACGCGCTTGCTCCTCGGACTTGAAGAGAGGGTGGTTCTCGAAAGGGTCATCGCTGGTGTAGCGGTTGATCGGCATCGTCCCGTCGAGGTCGGCGTTTTTCGCCTTCAACTCGAGGTGGTCTTTGATGACGTTGGCAAACACGGAAACTGTCTCGGTCACATCTCTCTCCTTCTCACTACGACACACCTCCCCGACTGCAGACGCCTAACGGGCCGCCACGAGGGCTCGTCGGAGTGTACCCCACCGGATTTTCCCTGCAAGTAGAGGTTATTTCGCCCCGCTCGGTCTACGCCGTAGGATGTTGGCATGGCGCCCCGCGCTCTCAGCCGGACCCCGGTCGGCCTAGCCTTCGTCGTGTGGCGTGTGTGGCAGCGGCTGCCGCCGAGCGCTCGGCGGCAGGCGTTACAGGTCGCGCGCAAGCACGGATACAGAGTTGCGACGACTCACGGGCCGCGGCTGGCGTCGCTCGTCGCGAAGCGTGCGGCAGCTGCGAAGCGTCGGTAGACGTATCTCGCGCGGCCAGATGGTTGATCGGTAATTCGGTTGCTTCTTGGGATGGTGACGACCACGCAGCGTGGTGGCCTCCAGCCGGGTGGTGGCCGAATTACCGATCAACCATCTACAACCAGATCTACTGCGCGCCGGGCATCAGCTTTGTGTCGGGTTGCACACCGGCATAGCTCAGGCGGGCCTGCTCGGCACCGAACTCGAGGCCCGTGCACGGCGACGTCGCAAACGCAGTCTGGACTGCGCCGTCGACGGCTGCCTTCGATGCAGTCGGCGGAGCGGTCGGCGAGAAGGTAGTCCGGAGAACGGAAAGCGCGACGACTTCGGCTCGAGTCAGCTGAGCCGGTGTGCACAGCGCTCCGGGCTCGCTGCGCACCGGGACTGGTGACGTCAGCTCTGCCGCGGTCAGCGTCTTCTCGTGCAGGACGAATGCCCGATAGGGCGGCAGATCGGCGTCGTGCTCGACGAGGAAGGTGGAGTTCGACCCGTCGTCGAGCTTGCGGGCGTGGACGTACGCGCCGCGGCCGTCGTCGACGCTACCCGTGCCAAGGACTGACCACTTGGTGGGATCGAGCTGCAGGTCGCCGCCGATGCCGCTTGCGACTGCAACGGCGGTGAAGGCGCCGATCAACATTGCGGCAAGACCGCTGGTGCGAAGCCGACGCTTCCGACGCAGGCGTACGTCGATTCGCCGGCCGAGCAGGCGATGGAGGTCGTGCCCGATTGCCTCGAGATCAGTTGTCATCAGATCGGTCCTTTCAGGACGCGGGAGAGCGACCCGAGTGCGCGCGTGACGCGGATTCGGGCGGCGACTTGGGAACAGCCGAGCGCCTTGGCCACCTGCTGATAGGGCCGCTCCTCGATGACGCGCAACTCGAGCGCACGTCGCTGCGAGACGGGCAGTGTGTCGAGCGCGGCGACGAGCACCGGACCGCCGCGCTCGGCGTCGAGGCGATCGACCGCCGCGTCGAGATCGAGCTCGTAGGCGTGAAGCGGCATCCCGAGCCGGTGACGCGCCCTGGTCTCGACCCGTTGCTGCTGAAAGTAGCCACGCACAAGGTTCCGCGCGATCCCGTACAGCCAGGGAAGCGCGGATCCGCCGGATTCGTCGCGGAAGCGACCGAGCGAGAGTGCGGCTTGGGCGAACGTCTCGGCGGTCAGCTCGCCGCTGACGTCCTCCGGAACCCGAGCTCTGAGGAACGCGTGGATGACGCGCACATGTCTGCGGTACAGCTCCGCGAACGCATCGGCGTCCCTACGGGCTGCGTGGATCAACTGGGCGTCGGTCGTCGTCACGTCAACCATTCAATAGCGCTCGACGCCGAAAGTGTTTCGGACCGACGGCTGCAGGTCTCGTCAGCCCGAGGTTCCGAGGGCGGCCCGAACGATCCGGTCCTGCTCGCGCAGGTGCGCGGTCGGGTAACCCTCGCTCGGGCTCGCGCGCCAGGTGCGGCCGATGTAGCGGACGGAAACGGCTCCGGCGGAGTCCTCGAGCCGGTGCCGGAGCGAGCGCCACGCCCCCATGTTCTGTGGCTCCTCCTGCACCCAGACGACCTCGTCGAGCGCCGGATACGCGGCGAGTAAGTCCGCGACAGCCTCGACCGGGAATGGGTAGAGCTGCTCCAGGCGGGCGACAGCAACCGACGTCGCAGAAGCGCGCAGCTCGTGGCCGACGATGTCGTAGTAGACCTTCCCCGAGCAGAGCGCGAGCCGACGGATGGCGGAGCGATCGTCGACCGGATCGTCGATGACGGCCTGGAAGGATCCAGCGGAGAGATCGGCGAGCGTCGAGGACGCTTGCTTGAGCCGCAAGAGGCCCTTCGGGGTCATCACGACGAGCGGCCGGGCGGTCGCGTCGAGAGCCTGGCGGCGAAGCAGATGGAAGATCTGCGCTGACGTCGAGCAGTTCGCGATGCGAATGTTCTCCTGCGCTCCCTGCTGGAGAAAACGCTCCAGTCGGGCGCTCGAATGCTCCGGCCCGTTGCCTTCGTATCCGTGCGGTAGAAGAAGCGTCAATCTGGAGGTCTGCCCCCACTTCGAGCGGCCGGCAACGATGAACTGGTCAACCACGATCTGGGCGCCGTTGACGAAGTCGCCGAACTGCGCCTCCCAGAGCACGAGTGCGTCGGGGGCGGCGATCGAATACCCGTGCTCGAAGCCGAGCGCTGCGTACTCCGAAAGCGGTGAGTTGTAGACCTCGAACGACGCGTTCGCGCCCGGCAGGTTCTGGACCGGTGTGAACGTCTCGCCCGTGGTGGGGTCATGGAGCACGAGATGACGGTGCGAGAACGTACCCCGCTCGGTGTCCTGGCCGGAGAGTCGGATCGGAATCCCTTCCTCGAGGAGCGAGCCGAACGCGAGTACCTCGGCATGGCCCCAGTCGATGCCGCCTTCGCGTACGGCATCGCGCCGGCGATCGAGCTGCCGGGCGAGCTTCGGGTTGACCGTGAAGCCGTCGGGTACCGCGAGCAGTTGCTCGTTCAGCGCAAGCAGCCGATCGGTGGCGACGGCGGTGATGACCGCGTCGCCTGTCGTCGCGGTGACCGGATCGTCGCGTGCAGCGCTCGCGCCCTTTGATGGTGTCTCCGCGAGCGTGGCCTTCAGTCGGTCGTGGGCGGCACGGAGCTCGGCCTGGGATTCGGCCGCAAGCCCGGTAGCCGCCTCCGCAGAGAGGACTCCGGCCGCGACGAGTTGCGTCGCGTAGCGCTCTCGTACCGTCGGCTGCCGTGCGATCCGCTCGACCAGGAGCGGCTGCGTGTAGGCGGGCTCGTCCTGTTCGTTGTGACCGAACCGGCGGTAGCCGACGAGATCGACGACTGCGTCGTGCCCGAACTCGGCCCGGTAAGCGAGCGCGAGGCGGATCGCGCCGATTGCTGCCTCGGGGTCGTCGGCGTTGACGTGGACGATGGGAACGTCGAAGCCCTTCGCGAGGTCGCTCGAGTAGCGTGTCGACCGACCCTCGGTCGGATCGGTCGTGAAGCCGACCTGATTGTTCGTGATCAAGTGGAGCGTGCCGCCCGTCGAGTACCCCTCGAGGCTCTGCAGGTTGAACGTCTCCGCCACGACGCCCTGGCCGGGAAATGCGGCGTCGCCGTGGATGAGCACGGGCAAGGCGACCGAAGGGTCATGGTGCGCGGCGCCGCCGCTGCGATCGGTCTGCTCGGCGCGCGCACGGCCTTCGACGACGGGATCGACGGCCTCGAGATGGCTCGGATTCGGAGAGAGGGTGATCTCGATCTCGCCCGCCGTGGTCTGTCGCGCGCCCGAGGCGGCGAGGTGGTACTTGACGTCCCCGGTGCCGCCCTCCGGGTCCGAGACGACGGCGTCGATCGTCCTCTCGCCCTCGAACTCGCGCAGGATCGACTCGTACGACCGGCCGACGGTGTGACAGAGGACGTTCAGGCGGCCGCGATGCGCCATTCCGATCACGATCTCGTGCGCACCGTCGGCGGCCGCGATCTCGATCGTCTCGTCGAGCATCGGGACGAGCACGTCGAGCCCCTCCAGCGAGAACTGCTTCTGGCCGAGGAACGATTTGCGCAGGTACTGCTCGAGGCCTTCGACCTGTGACAGGCGGCGGAGCAGAGGAATCTGCTGGTCTGCCGCCATCGGTTGCCGAAAACGCCCGGACTCGATCGCCTGGCGTAGCCACACACGTTCGGCATGGTCCGAGATGTGCTCGATCTCGTAGGCGCTCGAGCCGCAGTACACCTCGCGCAGCCGCGGCAAGACGGCCAGTAACGTGTCGCCCTCGACATAGAGGCGGAGCAGCCTGGCCGGGATCCGGGCCTGCAGCTCCGGGGTCAGGGCGGGAACGAGTCGTGTCTCGTCGAGCGCCGGATCGCCCGTCGGCTCCGAGCCCAGAGGATCGAGGCGTGCCGCCAGATGACCGTGCATCCGGTAGGCCTTGACGAGCGCCATGGCCGCCGCGACACCACCGAGCAGCGTCTCATCGGCGACCGCGGCCGGCGCCACGGCGAGCGGCTCGGGAGCTGGCGCTGGCGCCGGCGGTTCCACCACCGGAGGCGGAGGAGCGGCGAACGGCGCGCCGTCGCTGTCCTCGTCACCGGGGGCCCCGTTCGTACGAGCATCGAGCAGCGCCCTCAGGCCCGGCAGGAGATCGAGAACTGCGTCGTCGCTCTCGAACGCGGATCGCCATTCCGGAGGGACGCTGCCGGGGCTGTCGAGGTAGTCCTCGAACAGCTGGACCACGTACCCCGCGTTCAATCCTTCCAGGCTAGCGCCCATCACGGATCACGGTATCTCTTCACTCCTCAGATCAACGGGTGGTGCGTGATCACCGCAAGCGTCAGACCGACGACCCAGCCGACCATGCCGATGACAACCGCCGCGAAGGCGAGGCGCTGGTAGCGGACGCTCATCCGCCCGGCGATGAGGGCGAGCACGAGAGCGACGGGAGCGAGACGTGCGGGGCGCGGCTCTACCTGCAGGATCAAGCCGAAGCCAACGGCGATGAACGCCAGCAGCATCGAGCCGGCCGCGAGCAGTCCCGCGATGACGTCGGTGATCGTGTAGCGCTGCTCGCCGGACCCAGAGTTCGAATCCCGAACCGAGCTCACCTGCGTACCCCTGCGCGGGCGTGCGTGTCGCGGGAGCGGGCTGGGCGCCGAGCAGGGCCGACGAGCCGTCGCCGCGCCAGGTGATCTCGTCCGCCTGTTGGCGGCCCCGGTCGCCGCGGCTCGCGCACCGGCATGAGGTCACCTGGAGCGTCGTCGACGAGCGGCTCGGCCTTGATCGCGTACCAGACGACGCCGCACAAATAGAAGAGGGGAATCTTCAGGAGCAACAGCATGAAGATGAGTTCCCAGGCCATCGGCGGCCAGTGTACGCCATGCCGTGTTTGCGAAGCGCGTCGGGACTGGCGCTGGAGGAGGGAAACCCTTCGTCGACGGCGAATCTTCCTCACAAGCTCCTCATAAGAGAACGGTACGTTGCCGTCTGCTCCCGACCCTCCGAGGAGGTCCCCCTGTGAAGCATCTCATCCGTCTGCTCGTCGTTCTCGCGCTCGCCGGAATCGCCGCCATCCCGGCTGCAAGCGCCGCCGACCGCATGTGGGTGGGCTTCCACGACGATCCCGTCTTCCGTTGGGACAACATCAGGATGGACGAGCTGGACAAGGCGCAGGCAGCGCACGCGACGATCATCCGCACGCTCGTGACATGGGCGAATGCGGCACCGACGAAGCCGGCGAGCGCGACCAACCCGTTCGACCCCGCATACAAGCTGGACGACGTCGACGAGCTTGTCCGGAACGCGCAGAACCGCGGTATGGAGGTGCTTATCACGATCTGGGGCACCCCGAAGTGGGCGAACGGCGGCAAGACCCCGAACTACCTGCCGACCAACATGAACGACATGCGGCAGTTCGGACAGGCGCTCGCGGCGCGCTACTCGGGACGCAACCCCGGCTACCCATTCGTCCGCTTCTACGGCATCTGGAACGAGTCGAACCTCGGCCAGTTCCTGTCACCGCAGTTCGGGCCCGACGGCTCGATCATCGGCCCGGCGGCGTACGCGAAGCTCGCTGCCGCAGCCTACGCGGGGATCAAGGCCGGGAACCCGAAAGCACTCGTCGGCATCGGCGAGACATCTTCCCACGGTCGTGACAAGCCGCTTCCCGGCAGCTCGGACGCCGTCACCCCAGGCAAGTTCGCCGAGCTTGTCGCAAAGGCGAACCCGCGGCTGAAGTTCGACGCCTGGGCGCACCACCCGTACCCGTACCCGGTGTTCTTCAAGCCCGAGCAGCTCCTGAAGTGGCCGAATGTGTCACTGAAGTCGTTCCCGCGCTTCGAGAAGTCCCTCGACACGTGGTTCAAGCGGAAGAACATTCCGATCTGGATCACCGAGTACGGCCACGAGACGAAACCCGGCGAGCCGCTCGGCGTGACCGAGGCGCAGCAGGCGGCGTTCGTGCCGCGAGCCGTCGCACTCGCAAGGGCCGACCCCCGGGTCACGATGTTCATCTGGTTCGTCTTCCGCGACTCGCAAGGAAGCACGTGGCAGAGCGGCCTGAGCCGGCTCAACGGCGCATCGAAGCCCGCGCTCGCGCGTTGGACCGCGG
>JBBQPW010000108.1:0-7927 GCA_038216845.1 Gaiellales bacterium
ATCAGGATCGCGGGATTCGAGCTGAAGGTGACGATGCCCCAGTCGCTCGTCGTCGAACCAAAGGTCGACTTGGCGAAGAACTGCGCCTGGAGCAGGAACCCGACGATCGCCCCGTTGAGCGCGAGCACGACTGACCAGCCGAGCCAGTACCCGACCGCCGAGATCGGCCCGACGAACGTCGTGTACCGCTTCCAGGCCTCGTGCCCGTAGACCGCGACCCCGCCGGAGAGCTTCGGGAACATCGACGCGATCTCCGCATAGAGGTTGTTGTGCAGCGATGCAATCAAGACGGAGATGAGCCAGACGATCGCGGCGCCCCAACCGCCGAGCGAGACGATCGAGCCGCCGAGCGCAGTCAGGAGGAAGCTCGGATTTGCGAGCGCAACGACGAAGCCGTCGTACCACTGCATCGCCCTGAGGAGTTCCCTGTCGTCAACGGTTGCGACCGCCATCTTCACCTCTCTCTGATCGGAGATTGCCGTGCGCCAAGCAGCACGCTCGCTAGCCTCTACGACTGAAAGTGACATGTCAACCGCCCGTCGCCGCACCTCGATCGGCGCAGGATCCCTGCGGCGAGTGAGAATGCGGCTGTGAGCTCGCCTCCCGAAGAGTTCGACATCCCTATCGGTGGCGGATTTGTCGCGGGCGGGCCCGACGGCATCGGCGAGACGATCTTCGAGGAGCTTCCCGAGCCCGAGGCGATGGAGATCGGCGCCGGGCTGAGTCTGGACTCGGCCCTCGAGTTCCGCAAGACGCTCGGGATGTTCGCCACCGGCGTCACTGTGATCACGACCCAGCTCCAGGGGCAGGTGCACGGGATGACGGCGAACGCGTTCATGTCCGTCTCGCTGCAGCCGCCGCTCGTGCTCATCTCGGTTGACCGGCGGGCACGGCTCAACCCGCTCCTACGCGAGGGCGCTCGTTACGGGATCAGCGTGCTGGAGAGCCGCCAGTCGCGGTTGTCGGATCACTTTGCGGGGCGTGCATCGGATCGTGCCGAGGAGCCTCGGTTCGAGATCGTTCGTGACACGCCGCTCGTGGAGGGCGCGCTCGCGCACCTCGTCGCGCGGGTCGTCCGCTCCTACTGGGGCGGTGACCACTCGCTCTTCCTCGGGCAGGTCGAGTACGTGCGCTACGGCGAGGGCGAGCCGCTGCTCTTCCACGGAGGTCGTTACGAGCGGCTTGTGGCAGACCCGAAGCTGTTCTCGGCTCTTCCCCCGGAGCTGCTCGAGCCGATCCTGGCGCGCGGCCGCGAGGTGTTGTTCTCGGCCGGCCAGACGCTGATGATCCGTGGCGAGACCGCCGACTCGCTGATGTTGATCACCGCTGGATCGGTCGTCGTCGAGCGGCCCGGCCGTCGGCTGGAGCTCGGCGTGGGCGCTCTCGTCGGCGAGATCGAGGTGCTCGATCCCGGGGCTGGTCGCCTCGCGACGATCACCGCCGAGACCGAGACGACGTGCGTCGTCGTCGGGCGGTCAGAGTTGGTTGTCGCATTGCAGGGAAACCCGCGCGCGGCGATCGCCTTGCTCGAGATCCTCTCCAGCCGTTTCCGCGAGACTGCCTAGCCCAGATCGGGCAGTTCGGCGAGCCAGGGGGTGCGGTAACCGGAGTCGTCCCACAGCACCGGGAAGAACGACTCGTCGAGCGACAGGTCGCCGCGGTGGCGGTAGCGCGAGTAGATGAGGTCGACGTTGTGCTCGTGGAAGCGCACTTCGACCGGGAGCATGTGCGAGACGAGCGCCATGCGCGCCACCTCGGCGTTCGTGTTCGGGGCCGAGCCGTGCCAGGTGAGGCCGTGGTGGAACGAGCCGCCGCCGGCCCTCACCACGACGGGGACGATCTCGGGCTCGACATCGGCCGGCGCGGAGGCGCCCATCGGCGCGAGCCAGTCCTCGGGCGCGTGGAACTGCGATCGCTCGGGCGGCGTCCGCGGCCAGCGATGCGAGCCGCGGACGAACTCGAGCGGCCCCGCGTCGGCTGTCGTGTCGTGGAGCGAGATCCAGCAGGTCGTCATCTCGGCGGGCACGAGGTAGTCGGCGTACGAGGCGTCCTGGTGGAAGCCGATCGCCTTCGTCCCGGGCGGCTTCCAGAGTACGTTGTCCTGCAGGAGCCGCACCCCGCGGTAGCCCATCAGCTGCGCGCAGAGGCGGCCCGTTCGCTCAGACAGCACCTGGGCGGCGATCACGTTGTCGGCGCGCCAGCCGTTGCAGATCTGGCGGGTCCGATCCTCGGGGTCGCGGCCTTGCACCCAGTTGACCTCGTCAGGCTTGATCCCCGTCTCGTAGTCCCCGTCGAAGAGCCGTTCGTAGCGTTCGCGCAGGAGTCCGAGCCCGCGTTCGGAGACGAGCCCTTCCTCGACGATCAGGAAGCCATCGCGGTCGAACGCAGCGACCTCTTCGGACGTGAGCATTTCGACCATGCCCGATTCGGCCGATCCGAACTGCATGGGGTCAGACACCGTTGGCTGTCAAGAGAAGAGCAGTGTCAACTCTGTGCCGATTCATCGACAGACGCGCCCAACAGAGCCGGATGCTGAGATCACCCGTGGCCTGCGGATTCCGCATGGAGCTGGGCCACGAGCGGTGTCTGACCCCGGGGTGGGTGCGCTCACGACCGCGGACGCGTCTTTTCGGGGTCATAGAACGGGAACCGGACGACCGTCGCGGGGATCCGCTTCTGATGCCCGTCGAGCTTCCCGACCTCGACCTCGGTGCCGAGCTCTGCGTAGCGGGCGTTCATCCGGCATAGGGCGACGTTCTTCTTCAGCACCGGCGAACGCGTCCCACTCGTGACGACACCGACCTGTGGCCGACCGAAGTGGACGCAGTCACCGTGTCTCGCTGTCTCGTTCCCCTCGAGCTCCAGCCCGACGAGGACACGCTGGGGATGCTCCCGGCGCTCGGCGAGCGCCTCCTTGCCGACGAAGTCGTCTTCCTTGTCGGCGGTGACGGTGAAGCCGATGCCCGCTTCGAACGGATCCGTCTGATCGTCGAACTCGTAGCCGGCGAAGACGAGCCCCGCTTCGATCCGCAGCATGTCGAGCGCCTCGAGCCCGAGCGGAACGAGACCTGACGGTGATCCCGCCTCCAGGACCGCATCCCACACCGCGGGTGCGTCTTTCGGGTGGCAGAACAACTCGTAGCCAAGCTCGCCCGAGTACCCGGTGCGCGAGGCAATCAGGGGAATCCCCTGCGGCCCGCCGAGACGGGCCACCGAGAAGCGGAACCATCTGAGCTCGCCGAACGGCGTCTGCGCGGGAGCGGTCCAGATGATCTGCGAGAGGATGTCGCGCGACGCTGGCCCCTGCACCGCGATGTTGTGCAGGTCGTCCGTCGACTCCTTCACCCACACGCGGAGCCCAAGCCGTTCGGCCTGCTCGCGGAGCCAGACGCCGTCGTAGTCGCTCGCACCGATGAAGCGGAAGTTGTCGGCGCCGAGCCGAAAGACGGTGCCGTCGTCGATCATGCCGCCGGTGTCAGTGCACATCGCCGTATAGACGACCTGGCCGTCGGCGAGCCGGCGGATGTCGCGGGTCATCGTCGCCTGGAGCAGCGCCTCCGCGTCGGGCCCGAGGATCTCGAGCTTGCGCAGCGGGGACAGGTCCATGACCGCCGCCTTCTCGCGGCAGGCCCAGTACTCGGCGACCGCGCCGAGATTGTCATACGACGTCGGCAGCCAGTAGCCGTTGTAGTCCACAAAGCGTGAGGTCAGCTCCGAGGTGCGCGGGTGGAAGCCGCTCTCCTTCGTCAGCTTTGCCTCGGCGTCGGGCGTGACACGATGCGCGATCGCGGCCGAGAAACGCTCCTTCGCGGGATAGACACGCACGTGCACCTCCGTCGGATTCCAGGCGTTGGCGGCATCGATGTCGTCCGGGCAGGCGCTAGAGAGGCAGACCAGGTCGCTGAAGGCGCGGAACAGGACGTAGTCCCCTGGACGTGACCACGACTCATCGGTGAGCAGCAGGTTGTTCCGGTCGAACGAGGTGTTGAAGAAGAGGTTGAGCGCCGGCCAGCCCTTCCGCGCCTCGATCGTGTACGACGTCAGCTGATCGTTGAAGTTCTCCGAGCAGTTGACGTGGCCGAAGTAGCCCATGTCCTCGTAGTACTTGGCGGTGCAGGCCAGGCCGAACGTGTCGTGCCGGCCGACGGTGTCGCGGACGACCTCGACGAGCGGCTCCTGATCCTGGTCGTAGAACTTCCCGTGCAGACCGGGTTGCGGATAGGCGTTCCCCATCAGAGAGCGGGTGGTGGTCGAGTCGAGCCCGCGCTCACGCCCGTCCTGGAGCTTCCCGGCGTGGAAGGCGAGGAAGTCAGAGCATTGGCGTCCGCGGACGTCGATCACCTGGATGTATTCGCCGGCCTTCACTTCGTAAGCCAGTGCTGTCGCCCGGTCGATCTGGAAGTCGAGGCGCGGCTCGGCCAGCGGCTCGGGCAGTGTCGGCTCGAGGTCGGAGTGGGGGGTCGCGCGCCGAACCTCCAACTGGAGGTCGGAGCCAGGGATGCCGCCTTCGACGACGGACGTCCCGTCGGGTGCGCCCACGACGACCACGCCAGGGCGGTCGGCACGAAACGTTGCTTCGCTGCCGGGCTCCGAGGACGGGCCGAACAGCTCCACGGCTGCGGCGCCCGAAGGATCAGCTCCGCGCGAGGCAAGCGCGCTCACGATCGCGCGCGCATCGCCCGCCGTCGAGTCCGCGAGCGACCGCAACACGGTCGCGATCCCGTCCGGGCTCGCTCCGATGGCCGAGTAGTCTTCGCCTCCACCGGGAGCGAAGACCGTGATCTCGCCACGCTGCCCGCCGGCGAGGTCGCGAACTGTGAGCCGGTCGTCCGGCTCGAGCGCGATAACAGTCGCAGAGCCCCGCCGCACCCGGTACGTCTCGCGCGACGGATCGAACGGGACGAGCCCCGGGACGAGCAGTCTCGGTCGAGTGGCCACTTAGGCTATCCCGCCTTTGCGGGTTCCGCCTTGGCCTCCGCTTCAGTCGCCTCGGCGAGGAGCTGCTCCGCGAGCTCACGTTTACCGGCGGCGTCGAGCTTCTTCACCTCGTTCTCGACAGCGCGGCGGTTGTAGGTCTGGTTCCAGTAGTCGAGCGACTCGAAGCCGAGGAGGACGGCCTTGCCAACGAACTGCCGCAGCACCTCGTTCGTCGGCCCCATCACCCAGCCGGCCTTCGCGTCGCGGACATAGCGCTCGAGCTCCATGTCGCGCTTATAGCCGGAGCCGCCGCAGGCGTGGAGCATCTTGTCGACGACGTACGCGGTGTTCTTCGCCGCCTCGAACTTGATCTGCCAGAGCCAGTGCAGGAAGTCAGCCCGCGCGGTCTCACCGGGCGCGAGAACAGTCGTGTTGTTGTCGGTGGCCGTGTCGCAGGCCTGCGCGACCGAGAAGCCGAAGAGCCGGCACGCGTTCGTGTCCATCACCGCCTCGCCGACATAGTCCTGAATCGTCGGGTAGTCGGCGACGCGCATGCCCACGTCCACGTGCTTCTTGCGGGTCGTGTGCCGTTTCGCGATGTCGATCGCGCCGAGCGCTATGCCGTTCCACACCGACGACGAGCCGATCAGGAACCACGGGTCGACCGCCTCGTCGTTCGACGCCGCTCCGTCGCCGAGCGGGCCGACGAGCTGCTCGCCGGGGATCTCGACGTTGTCGACCTGGATCGGTCCCGACTGGTTGCCGCGCAGGCCGAGCGCGTCCCAAAGTGACGGCTGTGACTGCACATCGTCGCCGTCGATGACGAACACCGACAAGTCGTCGTAGCCGGTGAAGTTCGGGCTCGTGGTCTGCACGACGTAGAAGTCGGCGAAGCCGCCCGAGGTCGTCCACGAGGCCTTTTTGCGCACCTTGTAGCCGCCGTTCGATTTCTCCGCGCCGGACGACACCGGGTACCAGAAGTGCGAGCCGGTCTCCGGGTCGGAATACGACAGCGTGCCGATCTTGCCGCTATTGAGCGGGCGGATGTACTTGTCGATCAGCTCGGGCGTGGGGCGGAGCATGATCGCGGCGACCGCGCCCGTGTGCATGACGTAGCACATTGCGGTCGACGCGCAGCCGTACCGCGCGATCGTCTCGCAGGTCATCGAGAAGGCGACGTGGTTCTCGCCAAGACCGCCGTACTCCTCCGGCACGCAGAGCGCGAGAAAGCCGTGCTCGCCGAGTAGCTCGAGGTTGCGCCGCGGATACAGCAGCTCGTCGTCGGAGCGCTTTGCGTTCGCGCGCAGCTCCGTCTCGCAGAGCTCGATCAGCGTCGCGCGGAGCTCTTTCTGGCGATCGGTCAGGACCCAGTCCGGATCCCATTCGTAGCCAAGACCCCAGAACGGCTCGGCACCCCACATCTTCTCGGACACAAGGACCTCCAACAGGTGGTTTCGACGTCTACGTTCATCGTATGTGCTTGCGTCGAGCCGCGGCAAGCGAGGTCGCGCGACCGCTTTCGCACTTCCGTGCTACGTCCATGGGTAGGGCTCGCCGACGCGGGATGCTGCTTACGTGGGCGAAATACACTCCTGCGCCGAGTACGACGAAGCGGGCGAAAGCGGGATCACGCCGTCGACGCGACGCGAGGCGAGACCACTGCGTCGAGCCAGCGTTCGAACAGCGAGCGGCCTTGCTCCAGCATCTCGGTTGACCGGTCCTCGATGCGTCGGAGGAAGTCGCCAGCCGAGCCCGGGCCGAGCATCCGCTCGAGGGACGCGATGTAGGCGGGAACCTCGGCCCACTCACGGGCCATGTGCGGCGACACCTCGAGATGGAACTGGACGCCGTATGCGGCGGCAAAACGGAAGGCCTGATTCGGATATGCGGACGAGCCCGCGAGCCGGACAGCGCCGACCGGCAGGTCGAAGGTGTCGCCGTGCCACTGCAACGTGACGAGGTCATCGGGTGCGTCCGCGAAGACGGGGTCGGTGCGGCCCTCCGTCGTGATCTCGACCGGGAGTAGGCCCACCTCGGGCTCCAGCCCGGGATAGACACAAGCCCCGAGGCTCGCCGCGAGGAGCTGCACACCGAGGCAGACACCCCAGAACGGCGTGCCCGAGCGCACGGCGTCCCCGATCAGCCGCTTCTCGCCGGTCAGCCAGGGAAGCGCTACGTCGTCGGTGGCGGACATCGGCCCGCCCATCGCAACGATCGCGTCGAAACCGCGCCAGTCGGGAAGCGGCTCGCCTTCATCCAACTCGACTCTGTGGATCGAAGCCGCGCGCTCGAGGAGCACGTCCTCGTACACCCCCGGCGGCTCGCACGCGATGTGCTGGAGAACGAGAACGCGCATGGACGAGCTACGGCAACCAGGGGCCGACGCCGCCGATGCGTTCCACTGTGATCCGCATCGTGTGACCCGGCGGTGGGTCGTCCATCGGTGGGAACCTCACGTCCGGCCCGAGATAGACGTGTGCCAATCGCTGGAGCAGCTCGGGAGCGCCGCCCTCCTCGAGCTCGGCACTCCCGTGGACGACAAGGTATTCCTTGAGACCCGGCGGACGGACAACCGTGCCTTCGAACGACAGCACGACGCGTGGATCGCGACGAACATTGCGCAACTTCTGCTGCTCGAACAGATGGCCCGAGACCAGCCGCTCGCCGTCGAGCCCCACCCAAACACAACTCACCTGGGGCGAGCCGTCGCGACCGACCGTGACAAGGTGTGCGAGCGCACCGGACTCGATCAAGTTGCGCGCACTGTCCGGAAGCACCATCAATCGCAGGCTACCTCGCGCACGTACGTGGGGACGATTCCTGACCGATCCCAGGTCGCGGCCCGTGGAGGTGAGGTGGAGCAGACGCGCCTAGGCCTGTCTCTCGAGCACCACCTCGTACTTATCGACGGACACCCGGCGCATCTTCGCGTCGGCGGGAGGGCTCATCGCGTCGAGTGTCTCACTGCCCTTGCGGAGATCCTCCTCCGAGGCGAAGCGCGTCGCGACGA
>JBBQPW010000109.1:0-7731 GCA_038216845.1 Gaiellales bacterium
GCCTCGCAGGTCGAGCCGATCGCTCCGTCGAAGCCGAGGTCGTTCGCGACGTACTCCACGATCTCCTGGAGGCTTGCGGACACGATGTAGGTCCGGTGGCCGTCGTCACGGTGCCGTGTGAGGAGCGCCAACGGGTCGGCATAGAGAAGCGGCCTGAGGACGTCCTCCATCGCCTCTCCGAGCAGTTCTTGCAAGGAGGCGACGGGCAGCCCGCGGAGCAACGACATGCCTTGCACAGACGCCCGCCGCGTCCCGTCGACACCAGGGAGCATGAACACGAGCTGCCAGAGGACCGCCCGCACAAGATCACGTCGACGGAGCAGACCCGACCGCCGAAACGTCCCGGACAACGCGACCGGCGTCGGCCGGCTGATCAACGTCCGGTCGAGATCGAAAAACGCCGCCCGACGATTGTCATCCGGCACAAGGCCACCTCACGGTCGCGACACCGAACGCTGAGAGGCAGGAGCACGCACAGGCAGGTGGTACCCGCGTACGGCCCGAATCCAAACCGGCAGCGTTTCGCACGAGTTGGTCGCGGGTAGCAGGCGAAAGTCGAGTCGGAGAGGAATGGGAGAGGTCGAAAGCATCCGTTGCGCACGCCGGAGGGTTCGATCACAAATCCTCGTGAGATTTCAAGAGCGATACGCGTCGTTCGACCGCTTCCAACAGCGGCATGCGTGGATAGCGTTCCCGTTTGCGGTCCTACAGAAGTACCGCGACGACCAGGGCGGGTACCTGGTAGCGGCGATCACCTACTACGCGTTCTTCGCCATCTTCCCGCTTCTCCTCGTGCTCACGACCGTCCTCGGCCTGGTCCTGCGGGGACATCCGCACCTCGAGCGAACGATCGTCGACTCGACACTTGGCCAGTTCCCGATCATCGGGCCGGACCTCAATCGCGGGTCACTGCATGGGAACGGCCTGATACTCGGCCTCGGGATCGCCGTCGCGCTCTGGGCAAGCATGAGCGTCTTCATCGCAGCACAGGACGCGATGAATCAGCTTTGGGGTGTCCCGTTCACGCGGCGTCCGAGCGCAATTTCCGCCCGCGGTCGCGCCCTTCTGCTCGTGCTCGTCCTCGGCAGCGCATCGCTCGGCACGACGATCGTGGGCACGCTCGCGACCGTCGGGGCGGGCTACGCAATGGTGTGGAAGGTCGGTGCCGTCGTACTCACGACACTGCTGAACATCGGCCTTTTCTGGATCGGCTTCCGCGTGCTGACGGCCCGTGATGTGAGTTGGAGACAGCTCCGCGGCGGGGCGATCGCTGCAGGCGTCCTCTACGAGAGCTTGCAGGTTCTCGGGGGGTACTACGTCGGGCACACGCTGAGGCACGCCAACAACACCTACGGCACGTTCGGGTTGGTGATCGGTCTGCTGTCGTGGATCTATCTTGCGACTCACATCACCCTCCTCGCCACTGAGGCCAACGTCGTCGCCACACAACAGCTCTGGCCGCGCAGCTTCTCCGTCCTCGTCGAGCAACCGGCGACAGCGGCCGACCGGAAGGCGCTCATCCAACGTGGGAAGGTCGAGGCCCGCCGGCAGGATGAGACAGTGAGCGTCGATTTCGAAACTCGACGGCCAACGCCTCTCGATGATGGGAACGACGGGGAACAAGGGGACGACTGACGCCGGCTCTTAGGTCTCGTCCTTGATCCACCCTGCTGCGGTCGCGGCCCCGGCGAGGGCAAGGCCCGCCGCCAGAGCCATACCCGCTCGGAACGCGGTCACCGACGCATGTCTGAGCGCCGCGCCAACCGCATCGGGATCGAGTGCCGTGTGACCGGCGGCAGCTGCGGATCGACCGAAGACGACCGTGACCACCAGGCCGATCGCTGCGACTGCGACCAGGCCCCCAACTCGCGCGACCGTTTGGTTGACGCCTGACGCGACGCCGGCGAGCTCCATCGGTGCCGAGCCGATCGCCGTCGCGGTGATCGGCGCAACGAACATCGCAAGGCCGAGCGAGAACAGCGCGAGCCCTGGAGCGCCGACGCTCCAAGCGGCACCTCGGGTTCCGACCAGCAACAGCAGAGCGATACCCACGCCGATCAGCGTCGACCCGCCGACGAGGAACCGGCGGGGGCCGAGGCGATCGGCAAGAGCACCGAATCGGGGCGCGAGGATTGCCAGGACGAGGCTCACGGGGGTCAGCGCAAGCCCCGACTCGAACGGCGAGTAGCCGAGGAATTGCAGATAGAGCGGCACGAAGAGGAGGAACCCGCCGAGCGACGCGTAGAGGAGGAACGTCACCGCGTTCGCTGCCGCGAGGTTGCGATAGCGGAAGAGTGAGAGCGGCACGAGCGGCGACCTCGCCTCGCGCATGCGCACGACGAAACCCGGAAGGACGACCGCTGCGACGACAACGGCCGGCCACACCGCGCCCAGGCCGCGACTCCCGCCTTCCACGAGCGCGTACGTGAGCGCCGCCAGTCCCACCGCGGCTAGCACGGCGCCGAGGACGTCGATCGAGCGGCGCTCGGTGGTTTGTTCCTCGTCCCCTGCGCCGGCGACGGCAAGGGCGACCGTGATCGCGGCGAGAGGAAGGTTGATGACGAAGATCCAGCGCCACGAGACCCATTGCACGATCGCGCCGCCGGCCGGTGGTCCGATCACCGCCGCGAGGCTCGTGAACGATGTCCAGAGGCCGATCGCCCGCCCCGCGTCTCCTGCATACACGACGCGAAGCAGCGCGAGGCTGTTCGTCGTCAGGAGCGCTCCGCCCACCCCCTGCAGGAGTCGTGCGGCGACAAGGACACCCTCGTTCGGAGCGAGCCCGCAAAGACCGGAGGCGAGCGCGAACAGCACGACGCCGACGACGAATGCGCGCCTCAGGCCTAACCGATCTCCGAGGGCGCCACTGACGAGGTAGAGCGCCGCGAGCGACAGCGCGTAACCCAGGTACACCCATTGCTGCCCCTGGAGCCCGAGGTGGAGGCTCTTGGCCATCGTCGGCAGCGCCACCACGACGATCGTGGTATCGATGAACGCGAGCGCCGACCCGAGCGACGTCGCCGCGAGCGTCCACCCTCGGCGATGGTGACGCTGCTCAGGGTACATCCGGAGGAGGCTACTGGAGGGGCAGATTTCTATCGCCAGCCAGTACGTCGTCGCAGCCAATGCACACCTTCGACTGCCTGTGCGCGTTGGAAGAAGCGTCGGGAGTCCGGTTGGATCCGGGAGGCGACCCGGCGAGACGAACATTCCGGTCAGGCCGGCGACCCGCGACCGTCACTGACTCGGGATCTGAATGGTGCGCCAGCGGGTTTCGGTCGAATACGTCCCATGGCGTGGGACCACCTTGCATGGCGACGCACGACAACATGAAAACGAGGTCAATCCACGCCGCGCCCACCGTGGCCCATGGCCAGTCGATGAACATGATGCGTTCGTTCGTGACCAGCAGGTTGTCAGCCTTGATGTCCAGATGCAGCAGCGTCTCGCCGCGCGTCGCTTCCGACCAAGAGTCGTGGAGATCAGCAAGCCGGTCGAGATTCGCGCGATCCCGGGATCGAGAGCCTGAAGATCCTCCCCTTCTGCAGACATCGCGCGAAGAGCTTGGAAGCCCGCGAAGCCTTCCGCGCGCTCGAAGATCGGGTCGAGCCGGATCGGGCTCGGGGTATGGCTCGTGGATAAGGCGACGACAGCTGCGACGACGCGGTCGAGTTCGGGCCGTCGCCACGGGAGGTGAGGCGGACGAGCGCAGACGTCCTCGAACACGAGCGCTACCCATCCCCGCTCGTCGTAAGACGACAACAGTCGCGGTGCTGGAACGCCCATCGGCAGGCGGGAGGCGACGCTCGCTTCCCGCCGATTGATCTCCGGCGAATCCGGATTCAACTCGGCTCCCGATGCCTTAATGAAGACCCGACGCCCGTCGCTCAGGCGAACGCGAGCAGCGACGCCCGGTGAGAAGCCTTCCGGTTGCGCTTCTGCCTCGACGACACCAGCACCGAGGACCTGCTCTATCCCTTGCTGCACCTGCGACGGAACGTGCGACCAGTCACGTCGCACACCGACACCGCGCAGCGTTTCATCGAGCGGCGACCCGGTGCTCATGAGTCGATCCTAGGCTTGGAGCGCCTCAGGCTGTATACGGCTTGATCCCGGAAATCGGGCGGCCGGTTCGAATCAATCCAGAAGGCGGTAGCCGATCCCCCAGGCGTTGACGACGAAGCGGTCGCTCGCCGCCAGGCACAGCTTTCGCCTCAACCGCGACGCATGCGAGTCGACGGTGCGAGTCGCGGCCGCTGACCGGAACCCCCATACCTCCCTCAATAGCTCCTCCTTCGTCCAGACGCGCAACGGCTCGGAGGCGAGCTTGACGGCCAGATCAAACTCCCGGCCCGCGAGCTTGACGGGTGTCGAGCGCACGAGGACGTGGCGCGTTCGCCGGTCGACGACGATCTCGCCTGCGTCGATCCGGTCGTGCGGGTTCGGGGCGGTGCGGCGGAGGATCGCCCGAATGCGCGCGACGAGCTCCTCGTAGACGATCGGCCTCTCGACGACGTCGTCGGCGCCGCGCTCGAGCGCGCGAACGCGATCCACCGGATCGGCGTCGGGCGGGGCAAGCACGATCACCGGCACGTTCCGATCCCAGCGGCGGCCCGGCTCACCGTCCCGCAGACGCCTGCAGAGGTCCGACTCGGAGAGCAGCACGAGGTCAGGACACGTTCGCTCGAGGAGGTCGAGCGCCTCGCGGTTCCGGGTCGCACCGACAACCTCGAAGCCGTCGTCCCTTAGGTGCCGCTCCAGGAACTCGCGCGACTCCGCCTCGGGCTCGTGGAGAAGGACTGCGCTCGTCACGTCTCCGAGGCTAGGGGCGAACTCGGAGCAGCGCCAGATGTCCTTTCGATCAAAACCGTGCCGAGATTTCCTCAGCCGTCCCACGCGGACAGTGCCGCAGGTCGGGTCCCGAGAGCGCCAGTTACAACCGCCCGCTTACAAACGACCGGAGCGGATGATTCCCCACAGCAGCCAGAGCCCCAGCGAGCCGGCGAACAGGAAGCCGACGAACGAGAACAGATGCAGACCCGCGACATGCGGCCCGCCCTTCGCGAAGATGCCGATCAACGACGAGCCGATCAGCCCACCGAGGACGATGAGCGCGACCGCGAGCCGGTTCGCGCCGCGGTCGACGTGCCGCGCGAGATCGTCGACGCCCGGGTTCTTCAGCTGCACCTCGAACTGCCCGTCACGGATCTCCTCCAGGATGTCGTGCACCTGGTAGGGCAGCTCGCGCGCGATCCCGGCGATCTCCCGCAACTCCTTCTGCGCTCGGAGCGAGACCCGTCGCGGCGAGAACCGCTCGGCCATCAGCCCCCGTGCGTACGGCTTCGCCACCTCGAAGACGTTGAACTCCGGGTACAGCTCGACGCCGACCGCGCCGAGCGTCGCGATCGTCTTGTCGAGGATCACGAACCGGCTCGGCAGACGAAGGTTGAGCGAGTAGATGAGGTCGAATCCCTCGCGGATCACTTCGATCGGATCGAGGTCGGAAAGGCGAGTGCCGTAGTAGCGGTAGTAGAGCTCCTCGATCGCGGCCCGCAGCTCGCCCTCACGGGCCTTGTCGTAGCGGACGCCGAGCTCCGCGAGGCGGCGCGGCAACGCGTCGACGTTCTCGGTTGCGGCGTCGATGAACAGCCGTGTCAGGCGGGACATGTCTTCGTCGGTGAGCGAGCCGGCGAGGCCGAAGTCGACAAGTCCGATCCGGCCGTCTCCGAGCACCAGGATGTTCGACGGATGCGGGTCGCCGTGGAAGAAGCCGTGCCGGAAGATCATCGTCATCCAGGCGTCGGTCATCCGGTAGGCGAGATCGCGTCTCTGCTCCGACGTGTACGCCGTGGTGTCGAGATCGCGGAGGTGCACGCCGTCGAGGAACTCGAGCGTGAGCACGCGCGAGGTCGTGTAGCGGCGTGTCACGCGCGGGATTGCAACGCGCTGGTCTCCCTCGAAGTGACGGTAGAACGTCTCGGCGTTGCGCGCTTCGTGGAGGTAGTCGAGCTCCTCCCGGATCGAGCGTCCGAACTCGTCGACGAGCGCCTCGGCGTCGATGAAGTCGAGGGCGCGCACACGCTCGCGCACGAACCGCGCGGCCGAGCGCATCAGCACGAGATCGGACTCGACCTGCCGCGGCGCATTCGGCCGCTGGACTTTGACGACGACGTTCTCGCCGGTAGGCAGCGTCGCCCGGTGCACCTGGCCGATCGAGGCAGCGGCGATGGGTGTCTCGTCGAACGAGGTGAACGCACGTTCGACGGTCAGGCCGAGCTCGGCGTGGATCACCTCCTCGATGTCCGCAAACCCCACCGCCGTCACATCGTCTTGGAGCCTCCGCAGCTCGGCGACGATGTCGAGCGGCACAAGGTCCGGCCGGGTCGAAAGGAGCTGGCCGAACTTGACGAACGTCGGACCGAGCTCGTCCAGCATCTCCCGCAGCCGCCGACCCCGGTCGGACGGCCGCTCTTCCAACGGCTGCTTGCGTCGGCGCTCGAGCACGTAGCCGAAGCCGTGTCGGGTCGCGACCTTCCCGATCTCGGACAGCCGCCCGATCGTCCGCTGCCGCGGCTCAGGCGACGCCAGTCTGCGCAATCCAGCCATGCCTCAGTGTGGCACGGGCACCGAGCTAGCGCCTAGTCGCAGTAAGGCCGGCGGAACAAGAAAGACCTGACGTCGGTTCTAGACGTCGGTTCTACCGGTTCCAGGGCCGGTGTTACATTCGCTCCACGTGAGCGACACCTACGTGACGACGCAGCGATTGAATATGCGCCCCTTGCCGACTGCTGCAGCAGCGGCATTGCCTGACGACCGTGATACGGCCGCATTGGTCTTGGGAGTGGCAATGTCTCCCGAGTGGCCTTTGCCCGACCTGCTCGACGTTCTGCCGCAGCAGGTTTCCGCATCTCCGGAGAACGTGCGCTTCGGTGTCTGGGTAATGATCGAGCGCGAGACGACTACCGTGGTTGGCGACATCGGCTTCTTCGGGCCGCCCGACGACAGCGGGTCGGTCGAGGTCGGCTACAGCGTCGTTCCTGACCGTCGCCGGCGCGGCTACGCGACCGAGGCTGCGCGGGCGATGGTCGAATGGGCGCTCGGACAGCCCGGAATCGCCGTCGTGGTGGCGGGCTGCGACGACAACAACGAGCCGTCGCTCAGAACCCTCGAACGAATCGGCTTTTGTCGAACCGGAGCGGCAGTCGGTCAGATCCGCTGGCGGTATCCCGGCTGGAGCTGAGGCGGCGACGGCTGAGAAAACCGACCCGCGACCCGGTTGTAGTTCCTAGTCGCGCTCGAGCAGTTTCAGGCGGTGTTCGAGCTGTGCGACGCGCAACGCGAGATCGTCGACCTCGGACTTCTGCACAACTCCGAGCCGTCCGACGACACCCTCCACGATCTCACTGCGTCTCGAGTCGACCCGCTCGCCCTCGTGGCGCCACGCGGTGAGCGTGTCTCGTACGGCGGTCCGCATCGCGTCGCGATCGATGCCGACGCGGCGCGCCAGATCGTCGGCGAGGGTGTCTGCACCCTCGACCGTCAGCGCCGCCCAGCCGAGCGCAGCGAGCAGTGTCTGCTCCAACGGCCCT
Source organism: Gaiellales bacterium (assembly GCA_038216845.1). Classification (GTDB taxonomy): domain Bacteria; phylum Actinomycetota; class Thermoleophilia; order Gaiellales; family Gaiellaceae; genus Gaiella. The sequence continues at coordinate 7,590 of JBBQPW010000109.1, forward strand.
AGCTGATTCCCATTTCGCTCGACTTCCACAGGTCCTCCTAACGGTTGCGGCCGTGCGGCCGGTTGGAACGTCGTTGGCGCCGTCGCTCACGCTTGGCCGCATCCGCGGACGACAGGCCCGGAACCGCCGGACCGGCAGTGGC
>JBBQPW010000110.1:0-7607 GCA_038216845.1 Gaiellales bacterium
TGGTTGCAGGGCTACCTGAACGAGTACGTCTGGCGCTACAACCATCGGCATCAGCCGCGGGCGATGTTCCTCGACTTGCTTGACACCTCGGCTAGCAGGACACGCTAGGGCTTCTTCGGACTCACGACTTTCTTGAAGAAGTCCATGACGTCCTGCCGCTTGGGCACAGGGATCTCGTAGCCCTTCGGTGTCTTCTGCTTGGGATCGCCATCGGCGGGCACTTGTGCCTCCTTGCTCATTCATGGTGAGGTTACCCCGTGGACGCCCTGACTAGCTGCCGACGCAAAATCGACCGGGCTCATGTGCATCTCTTCCCACTGTTGGCGGTAGTCGAGCGATTCCTCACCCTGGAACGCCCGTACGCAATATCCAAAGACTACGAACCGGAAAGCCGCCGCTACTCGTTCAAGATCGCGCAGCTCGCCGGACTCGATGAGGTCAACCTCGGTCTCATGGCGGGTGATGTCGTCCATAACCTGAGATCCGCTCTTGACCATCTCGTTTTCGGTTTGGCTAGTCGGCGCCCCTCCTTCACGCGCAGCGACTGGAACGATGCCTCCTTCCCGATCAGCGACAGCTATCGATCGTTCATGACGCACTCCGCGATCCGCCATCTGGCACTTGAAGAGATCGCAGTTGTGAAGCGGTACCAGCCGTTTGAGGGACGGGACAACAAGCGCCTGATCGACCTGCACTCCCTGTGGAATGCAGACAAGCACCGTGTCATTCAATCGGTACTCGTTGCCCTCCCACAGTCCGGGATCCACTTTCGGATGAACGAAGACGCGGGAGAGATCGTGGACCGTGGGATCGTGGCGAAAATCACGCTCGACAGCAACGCAATGAACCAGTGGCGCGACCTGGGATGGATCGAGGTCTCCGCACCAGGGCCGGAACCCGATGTGGATGTGGATCCGTTGACCGTTGAGATAGCGCTCGGCGAGCGGCGCGTCCCTGTCAGAAGCCTCGCCGAAATCAGCACGCTCGTCGCCGATATCGTGGAAGCATGCGCAGCCTTCTTCCCCGAGGCTGATACCGGGCTTTAGAACGCAGGTCGGCCTGTCACCGTGCCACAGTACACGCGTTCTCTCCCGTGAAGGTATAATCGCCTCACGTGACAGGCGTGAGCCGCGAGTTGGCCAACGCGTTGAAGCCGATCTCAACGACCCCAGCGGATCTCGTCTCATTTCCGTGTGCCTCTTGAGTGTTCGACTGTCACGTGACGGTCGAAGGAACGTCAAACGAGCGAAATCGTGTCAGGACCGCGCACCCCGAGATCGTCGTTGGGCGAGTCTAAGCTGAGGACAGCCGCTCGAGCGCGTCCGTGAGAACGTCGATCGCGAGTGCCACGTCCTCGGGTGTCGAGTGCTCGTCGGGCGCGTGGCTGACGCCGCCGTGCTGGGCGCGCACGAAGAGCATCACCGAAGGAACACCGGCACGGGCGAGCACTCCGGCGTCGTGGCCGGCGCCCGACGCAAGCTCGACGAGAGGCAGGCGACGAACCTCGAACGCAGCCTGTAACGCATCGGCCGGAGCGCCACCGAGAGGTGTCGGCAGGACGGCTCGACTACCGTCCAGTCCTAGCTCGCCGATGAGCCGCTCGAGCCGCTCCGCATCGGGCGCGCGCGCGTCGATCGTGAACGTGACCCTGCCCGGGATGACGTTGATCCCGCCTGGCTCGACCGTGAGCGAGCCGACCGTCGCAACGGCCCCGTCGATCGACTCGGCGACATCACGGATGCGCAGGACCTCCTGCGCAGCTCGGACAAGAGCGTCGTCCCGCACGTCCATCGGCGTCGTCCCCGCGTGCCCCGCCCGCCCCTCGACGACCCGCTCGCCCCGGACATAGCCGACGATCGACGTCACGACCGCGAGCGGCGCACCGAGCAATGCGAGCCGCGGGCCTTGCTCGTGATGGAGCTCGACGAAAGAGCCCAGGAGCCTGGATCCCCGAGCCGCGAGCGCACGGCTGCCGACGCAACCCCGCTCCTCGTCCCGAAACGCGACGACGGCAAGCGTCCGCTGTCGCCTGCCGAGCCGAGACACCGCGTCGAGCGCACCGAGCACGCCGAGGGGCCCGTCAAAGCGGCCGCCCTGAGGAACCGAGTCGAGGTGCGATCCCGACCACACTTCCGGCAGGTCGGGCTCACTCCCGCGAAGGCGGCCGAGAAGGTTCCCATCGACGTCAATCTCGATCTCGAGTCCGGCCTCCTCCATCCACGTGCCGACGAGCCGGTGCGCCTCGTCCTCCTCGGGCGAGTAGCCGACGCGATTGGCGCCCGGCCCACCACCGATCGCGTACACCGCGTCGAGTCGTTCCTCGACGAGAGACACCGTCTCAGACCTTGGCGCGGCGACGCGGTCGGCGGACGAGCTCGCCGCCGCAGTTCGGGCACTCGTGCACCATCTCCTCGGCGCACAGCTCGCAGAACGTGCATTCGTAGCTGCAGATCGCGGCGGCCTCGGACATCTCCGAAAGAGCCACACCGCAGCGCTCGCACTGCGCCTTCATTTCGAGTGCCATCTGAGGAATCTAACCGACGAAGTCGATACTGATCGGGTCCGGAAAGGCACCGATCGCCTCGCCGCGGCGGAGCAGCTCGGAAACGGCCATCCGCCCCTCGTCGCCGTAGTCCTCGGTCAGGTCGTTGACGTACATCTCGATGAAGCGATCCGCGACAGCGGCGTCGATCCCGCGGCCGAACTGGAGCGCGTACTCGAGCGCGTCCGCACGGTTGTCGAGACCACAGCGGATCGCGTCGCGCAGCACGTCGGAAAGCGCGTCGAGCCGGTCGGCGCCGACGTCGCGCCGGACAGTGTTCACTCCGAGGGGCAGGGGTAAGCCCGTTTCGAGCAGCCACCAGTCTCCGAGGTCGAGCACCTTGTGCAGGCCCATGTCGGAGAACGTCAGCTGGCCCTCGTGGATGAGCAGCCCGGCCTCGGCGCGACCCGACGCGACCTCGTCCGGGATCTTCTCGAACGGCAGCTCGCGGTAGCGGAACTCGCCGAGAACGAGCCGCAGGACGAGGAACGCGGTCGTCATCGCTCCGGGAACCACGATCTCGACATCGCGGATCGCCTCGACATCGACGGGCTCACGCGCGACGACGATCGGACCGTAGCCGGAGCCGATGCTCGCGCCGTGGGGCAGCAATACGTAGTCCTCCTGCACGAACGGGTATGCGGCCAACGACATGGCGGTGACCTCGAGTCGGCCGGCGCGCGCCCATTGGTTGAGCGTCTGGATGTCGGCGAGGACCTGCTCGAACTCGAAACCGCGGGTGTCGACGAGATCCGTCGTCAGCGCCCAATACATGAACGCATCGTCGGGATCAGGGCTGTGTCCAACGCGGATTCGCACGCGGCGGGACGCTAGCAACGTGGCTACCGACGGCGGGCGGACAACCGCTACGCTCGATGTGTGCCGCGGCCGAGACTCACCGAGGCGATCCAGGATTACGTGCGCGAGATCTACAAGCTCGCCGACGGCGGGCAGCGCGTCTCGACGACTGCACTCGCTCGACAACAGGGCGTCTCCGCGGCGTCGGCGAGCGCCATGGTGAAGAAGCTCGCAGCGCTCGGCCTGGCAGAGCATGCGCCGTATCGCGGGGTGTGGCTGACCGAGGACGGCAAGCGTGTCGCGCTCGAGGTGATCCGCCACCATCGCCTGCTCGAGCTGTACCTCGCCGAGACCCTCGGTATCTCGGTCGACAACGTCCACGCCGAGGCCGACCGGCTGGAGCACGTCCTGTCCGAGGAGCTCGAGGCGCGCATCGACCAGGCGCTCGGCTACCCGACCCACGACCCGCACGGCGACCCGATCCCCACCCCGGACTTGAAATGGCCGGCTGCCCGGTAGAATCGCGGCCCCGTGCTGAAGAACCTCTTTTCATTCCTCTTCCAGCGTTCATCAGCCGAGGAACGCGTCGCTCAGTACGTCCTCCGCGAGCATGCCCGCGGTCGCTCGCTGCAGGAGATCCTCGCCGATCACTTCGTCGAGAACCGCCTGGGGACGCCCGAGCAGCGGGCTCGCCTCCTCGACCGCCCCGAGATCGTGCACGCCTTTGGGGTGGATACCATCGAGGCCATGAAGCTCTCCTCCTAGCACTCTCGGCCGACTCCTCGCTCCCTCGCGCGCCGGAGCACCTCCGCCCCGATCGCGACGTCCCACGCCGCAAGGCCGTTGGACTTGAAGACGACGATATCGCTCGCGTCCTGACGCCCGGCCACGGTTCCGGCCACGACCTCCTGGAGCTCGTGCACCTCGAGCCAGTCGAGCACACCAGCCTCGATCGGGTCGATCAGGTCGCCTGACTCGATCTTCGCGTTCTCCTTGGAATCGCAGCAGACGAAGGCGGCGCGCCCGAGAACGACGTTGTCGAGCTCGCGCGCTTGTGGTCGATTCGCGCCGACGGCGCAGACGAGTACGCCCTCCTGCAGCCACTCGCCACGCACGACAGGGTCCTTCGACGACGTGATGGTGACGACGATGTCGCACGCGGCCACATCCTGTGAGCTCTCGGCCGGCTCGGCTCCGGTGCGAGCGCAGAAGTCCGCGAGCCGCTCGGGAGTCCGACACCAGGCGACCGCCCGGTCGATCGTCGAGACCGCAGCACGGATCGCCTCGAGCTGAGTCCCGGCCTGGGTACCGCAACCGATGATCCCGAGCGTCGTCGCACCGTCGCGCGCGAGGTGGGCCGCAGCAACGCCGGTAGCCGCTCCCGTCCGCACCTGGCCGAGTCGATCCGCCTCGATCACCGCCGCCAGCGATCCGTCGGCCAGCGAGAACAGGCAAACGACGAACGTCGCGACGCCGTTTACTACGGAGTAGCTCTTCTGGCCCGCGAACCCGAGCTCGACATCGGTCGCAGCCATGACCGCCAGGAAACCGCCCGGAACAGCGAGGCGACGACGCGGTACGTTCTCGACTTCGCCGCCGGCCATGCGCCGGAAGCATTCCTCGAGCACCGGTACCGCCTCCGCCGGCGTGACGAGCGAGGCGACATCGGCTTCGGAGAGATAAAGAGGCACGCCGCCAGACTCTAGTTCGCCCGTAGACTGGGAGTCGCCCATACACTGGAGCACGGGCGCCCGTAGCTCAGGGGATAGAGCGCTGCCCTGCGGAGGCAGAGGTCGCATGTTCGAATCATGCCGGGCGCATGGCTTATTCAAGCCCTTCAAGGAGGGGCCATGCACCGCGAAAGAGCGCAATTCGGACCGCTGCTTCCGGGAAGCCGGCGCCAACTTCACGTGCTGCACGAGAGAGGGAAGCGAGGGAGTATTGGGATCGCCTGACCCCAGAACAGGAAGCCAGGGTGAACTTCTCGTCGGGGAGTCCTCAGAGGGCGATGCTCGATGGGTGGTCTGAGTCTGGGTGTTCGGCGAGGTCTTAGGGCCCATCCCGAAAGGTCCGCAGGGACCGGCCTTCGGATCTCGAGCACCTTGGTAGTTGACGGCTACCGAGGAGGGAGAGATGGGCCTTGTGAGCACGGACGACGGCTGGCGGATGCCTGACTGGTTGTGGGGGCGGATCGAGCCGCTGTTGCCGTCTGCGCCCGAGCATCCGCTTGGCTGTCACCGGCCGCGGGTACCGGACCGAGACGCGATGGACGCGATCCTGTTGGTGTTGCGGACGGGGATGCAGTGGAACGCGTTGAACGCGACCGGGGTCTGCTCCTCGAGCTCGGCGCACCGGCGTTTCCAGGAGTGGGAGCAGGCCGGTGTGTTCCATGAGGTCTGGCGGCAGGGGCTGCTCGACTACGACGAGGTTGTCGGGATCGACTGGGCCTGGTTGGCCGCGGACGGGGCGATCGGCAAAGCGCCGCTGGGCGGTGCCCTGACCGGGCCGAATCCCACTGACCGTGCGAAAAGGGGGCGAAGCGTTCGCTTCTCTGCGAGGCGCGAGGGGTCCCGCTCGGGCTGGCGCATGACGGCGCCAACCGCCATGACTCGAAGCTGCTAGCCGCGACGCTCGACTCCGTCCCGATCGAGCGGCCCGACCCGACCGCAGAGCAGCCGCAAGGTCTCTGTCTCGACCGCGGCTACGACTACGCCGCTGTGCGCGAGCTCGTTGCTGAGCGCAGCTACACGGCGCACATCCGCACACGCGGCGAGGAGATCACGCTCAAGCTGCGCACTCCCGGCTGGCGTGCCCGCCGCTGGATCGTGGAGGCCTGCCACTCCTGGCTCAACAGCCGCGACCGCGGGCTGCTCATCCGCTGGTCGAAGAAAGACGCCAACCACCTCGCCCTGCTCCAACTCGCCAGCGGCCTGATCGCCTTCAAAAAAGCCCACACCGCACGACTCGCATCCCTACCGGGATAGGCCCTTAGTGCTCTGGCTCGGAAGTCCGCGCACGTATTCGGTGAGAGTTAGGCGGCGGCTGCGGCGGTGGCGGTGCCGGTCTTGGTCAGCAGTTGGTGGAGGTCGGCTCGGGTGAACTTCCATTGGAACGGGGCGGTGATCTGCTCGTAGCGGCGGCCGAAGGCCAGGAGGTGCGCTTCAAGTGCGGCGAGGTCGGCGAAGTTGTTCGGCGTGACGACCTTGCGCTGCACGACGGAGAAGTAGATCTCGGCCTGGTTGAGCCAGCTGGCGTGCACCGGGGTGTGGACGACGATCAGGTTCGGCCAGGTGCCTTGGAGGCGGTCGATCGAGCGATTGCCGCGGTGCGCGGAGCCGTTGTCGCAGATCAGGAAGACGCGCTGCGCCTGCTTGTAGGGGTGCTCGGACATGAACTGGTCGACGAGGGCGTCGAAGGGCTCGATGCCGTCCTTCGGCGCGCAGCGGTCGAAGATCTTGGCGCGCTGCGCGTCCCAGGCGGCCAGGTAGCAGAGCGCGCCCATCCGCTCATACTCGTGTTCGACCTTCAGGCCCTCGCCGGGCGCGGCAGCGAGCGTCTTGGCGATCCGCTTGCGGGCTTGGATGGAGGGCTTTTCGTCGGCGCAGATGACGTAGTCGCCGGGATGCAGCAGCTCGCCTTCCCAGCGGCCTTGGTAGAGGTCGAGGATCGGCCGGCCCGCTCGGCGAAGCGCGGGTCGCGCGGGAAGATCCAGGAGCGGTGCTGCCAGGGCTTGATCGCGTCCTGCGACAGCCAGCGCCAGACGGTGACGCCGCTGATCTGCTCGACGATCCCGCGCGCGACCGCCTCGCGCGCCAGCTCTGTCGCCGACCAGCGCGACAGCGGCACACCTTGCTCGGCCGGCAGCGCGCACGCCATCGCGATCACCTCAGCGCGTACGTGAGGGGGAAAAAATCGGCGGCCGACCCCGCCGCGGCAAGTCCTCGAGGCCGGCCAAGCGCTGCTCGAAGAAGCGCTTGCGCCATTGCGAGAAACCTCACGGCGGCAATTCAGCCGCGCCGCGATCTGGTCGTTGCGCAGCCCCTCGGCCGCCAGCAACACCATCTGAGCGCGCGTCACCCGCCAATACGGCAACGTATAGGAGTGCGCCAACGACTCCAGCACATCGCGCTCCTCAACGCTCAACTCGATCCGATACGGACTGCGCCTGGGCATCAGAACCCCCACACCAAGGGACAGGATGCCACAGACGGTACGTCCGGGACCGGACGACAAATACGTGCTGTTACTTACGAGAACGACCACTTAG
>JBBQPW010000111.1:0-7594 GCA_038216845.1 Gaiellales bacterium
GGAGATGAGCGGTCGAGCCCGGCGTGTTCCGCGAGATCCCCACGTAGGAGTTCGTCTTCGGCGTGGTCTGCGAGTGGTCGGCAACCCGCGCGAGATCGAGGGCGAGAACGAGACCAGCAACGACGCCGATCGCCACGAGGAGGAGCCTCGTCTGCTGGACGGTGAGGAACATGCCCCCTCATCGGCAGAAGCAGCACGTGGGTTGAGAGCGTCGCGTCGAAGCAGGAGACGAGCCGTAACGATCTCAGGACGAGACGAGCGCAGCATGGATGCGGCGCTGGAAATGGTGCAGCAACTTCTCGCTCGAGAGCAGCAGCCTGCCCTGCGGCACCATCCCCGAGTCGAGACCCTCCTGGACCGACTCGACGAGCGACTGATCCTCGAACGCGACCCGGCTCGCGAACGCCATCAACTCGGCTGCTTCGTCGTCGCTGACGTCGGCCCCGTAGTAGTAGTCGGTCCACCCCTTCGAGCGACCGGTGGCCGAGGGGAAGGTCACGTCCAGCGAGATGTTCGTACGGCCCGCCTCGATGTTCACCGTGGTGTTGGGCCAGATGAAGTGGTACTGCGCGCCGTCCACCTCGCCACGCGGCACATATGCGACGTTGGCGCCTTCGGCAAAGACCGACGGCCGGATCGACCCGAACTGGCTCGACGAGAACTCACGTTCGACGAGGCGGTAGGAGTCGAAATCGATATCGATCACCTTGGCAAGCGACGGATGAGCTGTCGGGCAGTGGTAGCACTCGAGGTAGTTCTCGATCGCGTTCTTCCAGTTCGCGGGCATCTCCCACTCGATCCGCTGCCGCAGCTTGAGCGCGCTCAGGTCAACACCGCTCGATTCGACGAGCTCCGGAATGCCGTCGATCGTCTTCGTGAGCGGTGCGGCGTCAGGATCCGGATTCGCAAAGAGGAACGGCCCCCAGGTGTCGACCGAGATCGGAAGCAGCGAGAACGCGCTCGCATCGAAGTCCGGCTCGCGCTCGCTCCTCGGCGCCTTCCGCAGCGAGCCGTCCAGCCCGTAGGTCCACGCGTGGTACGGGCACTGCAGGGTCGTGCGGCAGCCCGAACCCCGCGCGACGATGTGGCCGCGGTGACGGCAGACGTTGACGAAGCCACGCACCGTCTCCTCGTCCTCGCGGACGATCACGACCGGGACATGGCCGATCTGCGACGCGAAGAAGCTCCCCGGTGTCGGGACGAGATCGACATGTCCGACGTACTGCCAGCTGCGGGCGAAGATCCGCTCCCGTTCGAGGCGCAAGATCTCGGGATCCGAGTACCACGTCGCAGGCAGCGTCCACCCGTCGGCGAGTGGCTTCAGAATCGCGTCGTCGATGATCGCGGTCACGTGGCTCTCTCCTCGCGAGACTTTGACTGTCTGGTCAGTCAGGTTATCCTCCTCGCAGGTGATGGGTCAAGAGATGCAGACGACTGCGGAACCGGGCGGGCGCGTCGCCGGGATCCTCGACGCAGCGTGTCGCGTCATCGTCCGCGAAGGGGCGCACGGACTGCGAATGGCGAGCGTCGCAGACGAAGCCGGCGTGTCGAAGGCTCTCGTCCACTACTACTTCTCGACCCGGCAGGAGCTGCTGCGAAACGCCTTTGCCTGGTCGGAGGGGCGCTGGCAGGCGGCGTTGACGACGCAGCTTGCCGCGCTTCCGACCGGTGCGGAGCGGCTGGAGTGCGCGCTCTGCCTGAGCATCGACTCCGACCCGACCTTCAGCTACCAGCGCGCATTGTGGAACGAGGTCTGGAGCAGCCTGCAATTCGACGACGAGCTGCGCCTGCGCGTTGAGCGCTCGTATCGCGATTGGCTGGCGCGGCTGGTGAGCCTCGTCGAGGAAGGGCATGCCGACGGCTCGATCTCCGGCGGAGTCGAAGCGCCCGACGCGGGCTGGCGCCTTGCGGCAGTCGGCGACGGGCTCGAGTCGCTGCTCTATCTCGGGCTGGTCGACCGGGACCGCGCACGCGAGCTCATGCTCGGCGGCATCCGACAGGAGCTCGGCACCACGTGACAGATGTGCTGGTTCTCGGGGCCGGGCTCGCCGGCCTGGCCGCCGCACGCACTCTCGCCGCCGCGGGAACCGATGTCGTCGTGCTGGAGGCGCGAGATCGCGTGGGCGGTCGCATCGAGCAGCTGCGCGTGGACGGCGCGCGCCCTGTTCAGCTCGGCGGCGAGGTAGTCGGCTCGTTTCACACGGCGTATCTCGGGCTCGTCGAGGAGCTCGGGCTGACCATGCAGCCGAGCTACACAGGAGTCGAGGGCATGACGACCTACGACCTGCTCGAAGGTGTAGAGCGCGCCGATTCCTGGCCGTTCCACGATCCGAAAGACCGGGCGGACTACGAGCGGGTGGAGCGCGCGTACGGCACGCTTGTCGCAACCGTCGATCCGGATGACCCCTGGTCGCACCCCGACGCGTCGCGGCTCGACGCGATCTCGGTCGGGTCGTGGCTGCGGTCGATCGACGCGCGCGCCGCCGTCGTACGAGCCCTCGAGGTTGGCGCGCTCGCGCTCGCTGCCGGCTCGATCGAGCGCTGGTCGCTCCTCGCCGACCTGCGCAAGTCAGCCGCGGCGCGTGAGGAATGCTTCTACGACTACGACCGCTGGGAGTCCATGCAGGTCGCCGAGGGGAGCGCCGAAGTCGCCGAGCGGATCGCCGTCGGTCTTGGGGAGCGCGTGCGGCTCGGTGCCGTTGTGCGTTCGGTCACGGTCGCGGCGCATGGCTGTCTCGTCACGCTCGCGAGCGGAGAGGAGCACCGCGCGGCTGCGGTCGTCTGCGCGCTGCCAGTCGGTGTTCTCGACGGGATCACGATCGCCGGCGTCGCGCCCGAGCGGCTCGCGTCTCTCCACGCACAGCGGATGGCTCACGCGGCCAAGGTCGTGGCGGTGTACGACCATTCGGTGTGGGCCGATGTCGGCGCGAACGGCCTGGCGGAAGGCGAGCATGCCATCGCTTCGACCTGGCCGCAGCACCAAGGGATTCTCTCCGCGCTCGTCCCGCCGGAGCGGATCGCGCAGCTGCTCGCTACCCGCGAGGACGACCGCGAGCGCCTCGTTCATGACGAGCTCGCGCGGATGTACGGGCCCGCAGCCCGCGAGACGCAGGCGGTGCACATCAGGCTCTGGGCGACCGATCCGTTCGCCCGCGGCTACGTGACGCAGTGGTGGCCAGGCGATGTGCTGCGCGTCGGCCCACTCCACGGCACGCACAATCCCCCGTTCTACGTCTGCGGCTCCGACCAGTGGGTGGCCGGTTACATGGAAGGCGCCGTGCGGACGGGCCAGGCGGCAGCCGCGGCCGTGCTCGGCACGGCCTAGTCCGTTTCGACCGCGGGCAGGCTCGGCGCGAGCACCCGGAGTGCTTCAGGCGGTAGGAAGAGCGTCACCGCGGTGCCCTCCTCGACAGGTATCCCCGTGCCGTCGTTCGGCATCGTCGCCTTCATCACGTCACCGCCGAGGACACGGACGTGGAGCTCGAACGAGTTGCCGAGGAACACCGCACGCTCGACGAGCCCCGGCAGCCGGTTCTCGCCGACACCGCCCGACGTCTCGACACCGATGCGCTCCGGCCGGATCATCGCCTTCACCTCGCCGCGCTCGCCGGTTGCACCCTGCTGTGCCCGGAACGTCCGCTCGCCGACACGCAACACACAGCCGGCGCCGTCCGCCGACGCCTCGCCCGTAAGCAGGTTCGAGACGCCGAGGAAATCCGCGACGAAGACGGTGCTCGGCTCCTCGTAGACCTCACGTGGCGAGCCGGCCTGCTCGACCCGGCCGCCGTTCATCACGGCGACCCGGTCGCTCATCGTCAGCGCCTCCTCCTGGTCGTGCGTGACGAAGACGAACGTGATCCCGAGCTCGGACTGCAGGGTCTTCAGCTCCACCTGCAGACCCTTGCGGAGTCGCGCGTCGAGCGCGCCCAGCGGCTCGTCGAGGAGCAGCACGCGCGGCCGCAGCACAAGCGCGCGGGCCAGCGCCACACGCTGCTGCTGTCCGCCCGAGAGCTGCCCCGGCTTGCGACGTGAGAGGTCACCGAGTTGAACGAGATCGAGCGCTTCGGCGACCTTCTTGCGCTGCTCGTCCTTCGTGACGCGGAGGTACTTGAGGCCGAAGGCGACGTTGCCCGCGACATCGAGGTGCGGGAAGAGGGCGTAGTTCTGGAAGACCGTGTTGACGTTCCGCTTGTGCGGCGGCACGTGGGCGACGTCGACACCGTCGAGCACGATCTTGCCACTCGTCGGCCGCTGGAAGCCGGCGATCATGCGCAGCGTCGTCGTCTTGCCGCAGCCGGACGGCCCGAGCATCGTGAAGAACTCGCCCGGCGGCATGTGCAGGTCGATCCCGTCGACCGCGACCACCTCGGCGAACCGCTTGGTCAGGTCCTCGAGCTGGATCTCGCCGTGCGTGGGCACTCAGACCTCCAGGACGGCCGCGACGGCGGCGTCGCCGCCGCCCGCGAAGCGCTTGTAGACGAAGAAGGCGAGCGCGAGCGTCGCCAGCGTGATGAGAAGCGCGACCGTTGCGATCGCGTTCAGCGCCGGCGTCGGCGCGCCGCGCGCGGTCGCGTAGAGGAGCATCGAGACGGTGGTCGTGCTCGCGTCGCCCGAGAGGTACTGGGTGACGACGAAATCGTCGATCGAGAGGGCGAAGACGACGGCGGCGCTCGCGATGATCGCCGGCGCAAGGAGCGGCAGAAGCACTCGCAGAAGCTGGTCGTGAGGCGGCGCACCGAGGTCGGCCGCAGCCTCCTCGTACTCACGGCCGATAGAGACGAGCCGCCCGCGGACGATGACGACGACGTACGAGAGCGTGAAGGTCACCTGGCCGATCGCCTGCGCCTTCGTGCCCAGGCCGAGGCCCGGGAAAACCTTCAGGAAAAGAAGGAGCAGCGCGACGCCCATCACGATCTCGGGTGTCACGAGCGGCAGGAGCATCATCGTGTTGACCGTGCCGGAGCCGCGACCGCGCCAGCGCTGCAGGCCGAGAGCGAGCGTCACCCCGAGTGGTACCGCGACGGCGACCGAGATGACCGCGAGCAGGAGGGTGTGCTTCAGCGCGCTCTGCAGCGCCTGATCGTGGAAGACGCCAGCCTGGCTCGTGAACCAGTGGAGCGAAAGCCCCTGCAGCGTCGTGCGCGAGCGACCCGAGTTGAACGCGAAGAGGATCGCGATTCCCACGGGCAGGATCGACCAGGCGATGTAGAGACCCGTGACGAGGGCGAGCGCCCGCGGCCGTCCCCAGGGGTTTCGGAGCCACGTGATCATGACTCTGCCGCCTCCTCGACGCCGGCCGTACGAGTCGTGCGCAGGTAGTAGACCATCAGCACGAGCAGCGCCAGGGCCAGCAGGAGCGTGAGGACTGCGCCCGTCACCTTCTCGGAGCCCTGGCGCGTCAGCTGGTCGATCTGGTTGCCGATGATGCTCGTCTTCGGCGACGCCGAAACGAGATCGGGCGTGTAGTAGTCGCCGAACATCGGCAGCGCGGTGAGCACCATGCCGGCGAGGATTCCCGGCACCGAGAGCGGTAATGTCACCCGCAGGAACGCGCCACGCGCGCTCGCACCGAGGTCCCGCGCCGCCTCGATCTGCCGCTGGTCGATCCGGTCGAGAGAGGCGTAGAGGGGGATGATCAGAAACGGGACATACCCGTAGACGAGCGCGATGATCACCGTCGAAGGCTGCCCGTCGAGCCAGCCGCCCTCGCTCGCGAGAAGCCCGAGCCAGATGAAGAGGCGGTCGACACCGATCGCGTGCAGGACTCTCGTGCCCCAGCCGTCTGCCGCGAGCAGGTTGATCCAGGCGAGCATCCGCATCAGGTAGTTGATCCAGAACGGCAGCACCAGCAGGAGGAGCACCAGGCCGCGCCGTCTTCCGGCATGCCTAGCCGCAAAATAAGCAACCGGGTAGCCGATCGCCAGCGAGATCGCCATGGCGATCGCAACGAACGCGAACGTCCGCAGGAAGACGGTGAGGAACGCGCCGCCGTGCCAGATGTCGCGCAGGACCGCGAGGACGTAGCCGACGTTCCAGTCGAGCGGATTCCAGAACGGCACCGGCGCGCTGAAGGTGTCCTGGTTCCCGAAGGCGACTGCGACGACCGCGTAGAACGCCGCGAGGAAGAAGACCGAAAGCCACACGACGCCGGGGAGCGCGAGCAGCCGCCACGTCCAGCGAGAGCTCACCGGGCGCCTTTCACCCTGCTCGTCACCCGGCCCTGAACTTCGACCAGGCGTCGTCCCAGAGCCGCTCGCCCGCAACGCTGAGCTGCAGAAGCTCCTGGTTGAACGCGAACTGGTCGGGCCTGACGACCGCCGTCGCGAGGTTCTTGGGAATCAGGCCCAGCTTGACGAGCGCCTCGCCGTCGATCGCGTTCTGCGGCGGCACGTACCCGTTCTGCTGGACGAAGTTGTCGTAGGCGTTCTTCTCGTCGAGCAAGAAATCGATGAAGCGATGCGCGAGGACAGGACGCTTCGACTTCCGGCCGATGCAGAGGAAGTCGTTCTGGACGACACCGTTCTTCTCAGGTCCCCAAAAAGACAGCACGTCCGGCTTGACGCCCTTCGGCAGGTAGAAGATCGCCGCCCCGAGCACGTCGCCCGACCACGAGTGGTGGAGCCACGTCTTCGCCTCGGGCAGCGTCTGGTAGTCGGTGATCGTCACCTTGATGTTGCAGATGTTCGTCAGCTGCTGGAGGTCTTGCCCTGCTTTCGCCACGAGCTTGGGGTCCTCGGTGTTGAGATCGGGCGTTGTACCCGTCCGCAGCGCGTCGCGCTGCAGCGGCATGCTGAGACCGTCGCGCTTGTCGTCCAGGAGGCCAACCTTGCCGCGATACGGCTGCGACTCCCAGAAGATGTCCCACGGGACGTCCATGGCGGCGATATCAGTCTTGATCTTGTCGTTGCGCCAGCCGATCCCGTCGAGCCAGACCACGTAGGGCACCGTGTAGCGGCTGCCACGGTCGTAGTAGGGATCCCGTAGCTCCGGCCAGATGTTCTTCTCGAGCTTCGGCAGATACGTGTGATTCAGCGGCTGAAGCAGCTGACGCGCGATCAGGTCGACGATGTTGGAGCCGGACAGTCCGATCACGACGTCGAAGCTGACCGCGCCGGAGGCGAGCTTGGCGATCGCCTCGTCGGAGGAGTTGTACGTCGCAATCTGGACCTTCGTCCCGTACTTCTTCTCGAAGCGCTTGACGAGACCGGGCCAGATGTAGTCCGCGTAGTTGTAGATCGTCAACGGGCCCTTCTCCGGCGCGCCCCCTTCGGGCACCATCGGGTTGTCGGCCGTAATCGCCCACGTCACGCTGTTGTCGGGACGAGGCAGCGGCAGGCCCTTCGGCCCGGTCGGCTTGGAGACGACGAACTTGTTGGTTTCGCCGATCCCGCCACCGAGCGGCGTCGTCGTGTTGTCGCAGGCGGCGACCAGGCCGAGCGTGCTCGCACCCACGACCGTTCCCGCTGCCCCGTGCAGGAGCTGGCGGCGCGTCAGTCCGGGCTGATCCTTTGGGTGAGCCATGCGACGGGAAACCATTCAATCCCGGTCCTGACCGTGAAGTCAAGCGCCGCTCGGGAGGCGGTTAGGATCGGGC
>JBBQPW010000112.1:0-7576 GCA_038216845.1 Gaiellales bacterium
CGGAGGCGACCAACCCACGGCCGAACTCGCCGTACGGGATCACGAAGCTCGCCTGCGAGCACCTTGCGGCCGCGTACGGCCGCGGGTTCGGCCTGGACGCGGTCGGCCTCCGCTACTTCACGGTCTACGGGCCGCGGCAGCGTCCGGATATGGCGTTCACGCGGATCATCGGCGCCCTCCTCGACGGCTCGCGGTTCGAGCTCTTCGGCGACGGTGCGCAGTCCCGCAGCTTCACGTTCGTCGGAGATGTGGTCGAGGCGACGATCGCGGCGGCGGCCGCTGAGGCGGGCTCGCTGTACAACGTCGGCGGTGGTGCCGAGTCGACGATGCTCGCCGCGATCGAGCTCGCTGAGGCGATCTCCGGCCGGACGCTCGATCTCCGCACCGGGCCTCCAGTCCGCGGGGACATGCTTCGCACCAGAGCCGATACGACCGCGATCGAGCGCGATCTCGGCTGGCAGGCGACGTCCTCGCTCGAGGACGGCTTGCGCGCCCAGTGGGACTGGTCGCTTGCTAGGGTCGCGACGCCGTGAGCGACCCCGCCGTGACGACTGACGCCGATGCCGAGCGCGAGGTCGATCTCCGAGCGCTGAAGGCGCGACTTGTCGCCCGTTGGTGGCTCGTCGTCGCGGGTCTCGTCATCGGGGCGATCCTCGGCATCCTGCTCGCGGCCGGCAGCGGCCAGACGTGGCGCGCGACGACACTGCTCTATCTCGGCCAGCCCTTCACTACCGCCGGCGGCGGCCAGATCCAGAGCCTCGCGACCAACCCGCGCACGGCCAGCGCGATCGTCCACTCCGAGTTCGCGCTGCGGCGCGCGGCGGCGGCCAGCGGTCTTCGGCTCGGCCAGCTCCGTGGCCATGTCGCATCGGCTGCCATGACGAACGCGACGCAGTCGAAGGCCACCTCGCCGCTCGTCGAGATCACGGTCGAGGGCGGGGCCAGGCTCAAGGTCGAGCGCGCGGCGGACGCGCTCGCGGCCTCGGTGATCGCGCAGGTCTCGACGTACGTCGACCGGAAGATCAAGCTACTCGACAACCAGATCGCCTCCAGCAAGGCCGAACTCGAAGGGATCAATGCGCGGGTAACCTCGTACATGCAGCAGCTCCAGAACCTGCTGAAGAACAAGGTGATCTCGACGACCGACAAGCTGATCGCCGTGGGGACGCTCAACAACGAGCTCGCGTTCGCCGAGCAGCGGCGCGGCAACGTGCAGCAGGAGCTGTACCAGAACCAGCAGCTGCTCTCTCTCGCCGTGAACGTCGAGCGGAGCAAGATCGTGCAGCCGTCGGCGGCCTCGCGTGTGACGGCGACGAGCCGGCGTAACGCAGCTGCGATCGGCGCGCTGATCGGCCTTCTGCTCGGCGCGATCGCGGCGTATCTCGCCGATCCGATCGCAGCGCGCAGGAACCGGCCTGCGCCCGCCTAACACAGCCCTCATGGTCGAGGGCAAGCGGGTTGCTGTCGTCGTTCCCGCCTACAACGAGGAGCACCTCGTCGCGGAGACGCTCGCGGGGATCCCGGATTTCGTCGATCGCATCTACGTCGTCGATGACGCCTCCACGGATGGAACCGCGCTGCGGGCCCGCGAGGTGGCTGATGCACGCACCGAGGTGATCGTCCACGAGAGGAACGGCGGCGTGGGCGCTGCGATCGTGAGCGGCTATGAGCGTGCGCGCGATGAGGCGGCCGATGTCGTCTGCGTGATGGCCGCCGACAACCAGATGGACCCGGCGGAGCTGAGCGCGCTTGTCCAGCCCGTCGCCCGGGGCGAGGTCGACTACGCGAAGGCGAACCGCTTGTTTACCGGCGAGGCATGGCAGGTGATCCCGCGGAACCGCTACCTCGGAAACGCGATCCTGTCGCTGCTGACGAAAATCGCGTCCGGCTACTGGCACGTCGCCGACTCGCAGGCCGGCTACACCGCGCTCGGACTCGATGCGCTGCGGCGGCTCGACCTCGGCCGGATCTACCGTCGCTACGGCTTCCCGAACGACATCCTCGTCCACCTCAATGTGATCAACGCCCGCGTTCGGGATGTCCCGTCGAGGCCGATCTACGGGGTAGGCGAGAGGTCGGGGATCCGGCTGCGAAAGGTCGTGCCGCGTATCTCGTGGCTGCTGCTCAAGGGATTCTTCTGGCGGCTGCGCGAGAAGTACGTGATCCGCGACTTCCACCCGCTCGTGTTCTTCTACGCGCTCGGCATCCTGATGACGAGCGTCGGCTTCCTCCTCGGCGGGATCGAGGTCGTGCTGCGCATCCTGGGAAACGCGATCACGACGCCGACGATCGTCCTCGTGGCGCTTCTCCTGATTTCGGGCAGCCAGTTCACCCTGTTCGGCATGTGGTTCGACATGGAGTCGAACAAAGACCTGCGCTAGCGTTTCGTGCCAACGGCTACCGCTTCCCCGGCAGGAGCTGTGAGTCGCGGTGGGTGCTGTACCGCGTGTCGAGGTTCTCGAGCGCGAAGAACGAGACACTCGCCCCCCGGGGCGACGGCCCGATCGAGATGACCAGATCGCCGCTCTGTCGTACGAACGTCCCGTCCCCATGTGTCCGTCGCCTGGCGAAGCCGACGGTCCAGTACTGGCCGACGTGCCGGGCCGGGAGGTGGATGGCGGCATGCCGGCCCTTCCAGGGCCCGACGGCTCGTCGCACGAGGAAATCGAGCGCACCGTCGCGTTGCGGTGCGAGGAGTGCGCGCGCGGCAGGCACGTCGCCGCTCAGGAGCGCCGCAGCAAACTGCCCTGCGACTGCCTGCTGCTCAGCCCGGGACGGGCTGTCGACGGCCGTCGTGCTATGACAGCCGGCAACCACGAGCGCCAGGATCAGCCCGCTGAAACCTCGTCCCATTCACTCTGCAGTCTGTCAGGGCAGCTGGGGGTGGAGAGCCATTTACTCAGCGACCGTTCCTGGGGCGAGCTCTCTCAGGAAACTCACAGCCCGACCGCACCCCGCTCTCAGCACCGTGGTGTGTGATCGCTGATGCCCGAGGCTAGGGCGCTGAACCACCGAAGGACTTGAATCCATGCCCAGGCTCCGAGAACGTCCGAAGACGGAGGCGCCCGGTTCTCGTAGATTGGTGGCGGTGATCGCACGCCCGCGCAATCCGAGCGCCCGCTACAGCGCTATTGCTCATCAGAATGTCACCCTAAGGAGGTTCGCGTGACCAGCCACGAGCCCACCGCGCCGACGCTCTTGTCGTCTACGGAAACGAAGGACCGACTCGAGCAGGCGCTGTTCGAGATCCGGCGTGTAATTGCAGGGCAGGACGCCATGCTCGAGCGGGTCCTCGTCTGCCTGCTCGCACAAGGTCATCTGCTGATCGAGGGAGTTCCCGGTCTCGCGAAGACATTGACCATCAAGACCACCGCCGGTGTGCTTGGCGGCTCGTTCTCGCGTGTGCAGTTCACTCCGGATCTCGTCCCTTCGGACCTCGTCGGAACGCGGGTCTATCGCCCGGGTGACGGGACGTTCGATACGGAGCTCGGGCCGGTGTTCTGCAACTTCCTGCTCGCGGACGAGATCAACCGTGCTCCGGCGAAAGTCCAGTCTGCGCTCCTCGAGGTGATGCAGGAGCGACAGGTGACGATCGGCCACACCACGCACGAAGTGCCGGATCCGTTCCTCGTCATGGCGACGCAAAACCCGATCGAGTCGGAAGGCACGTACCCTTTGCCCGAGGCACAGATCGACCGCTTCATGCTCAAGATCGTGATCGGCTATCCGTCCCACGACGAGGAGCTGACGATTGTTCAGCGCCAGCTCGTCGGCCCGGTGAAGCTGCGCCAGACACTGTCTCTCGACGAGCTGCGCGAGCTCCAGCGTGCGGTCTTCCAGATCTATGTCGACCCGGCGTTCATCAGCTACGCGGTCGAGCTCGCGGTCGCGACCAGAGAGCCCGTCGAGCGCGGCTTCCCCGATCTTGCGGGGTACGTCGCCTTCGGGGCGAGTCCGCGCGGGCCGATCAGCCTGGTGCAGGCGGCGAGGGCTCTCGCGCTCGTACGGGGGCGGGACTACGTTGTCGCCGAGGATCTCCAGGCTCTGGCGAAGGACGCGTTGCGACACCGACTTGTCCTCACGTACCAGGCTCTCGCCGAGGAGGTGAGCGCCGACCAGATACTCGACTCGGTGCTGACGACCGTGCCGGTTCCCAGCGTCGATCTCGCCAGGGCGCCCGCTGCGTGAGTTCTCGTCCGGCCCTCCGGCGTTCGCCGAGACCGGATCGCCCCGGTCCCGGCCCGATCCCGCCGTCGCTCCTCCACGCTCTCGATCTCACGATCGGTCGTCGCGTGGGAGGGCTCGTCTCCGGCGACTACCGGTCGAACGTGGGTGGGCCGGGAACGGAGCTGGCCCAGGTCCGCCCGTACGTGCCGGGCGACGACGTCCGCCAGATCGACTGGAACGTCACCGCGCGTACCGGGGAGACCCACGTCCGAGTCCATCTCGCGGAGCGGGTTCTCGTCAGCTGGCTCGTGCTCGACACCTCGCCGTCGATGGGCTTCGGGACAGCTGATCGCCGTAAGGCAGACGTCGCCGAAGGAGTCGCGCTCGCGATCGGTCACGTCGCTACGCGCCGCGGGAACAGGCTCGGGATCGTCACGTTCGGCGACTTCCGACCGCGGACGACCGCAGCGAAGCAGGGGCGCGCAGGGTTGCTCGGACTGCTCGGTACCCTGCGAGACGAGCGGCTCGATGACGATGGGACGCCTGTCGGGAGCACGTCGCTGGGTGAGGCGCTGTCGCGAACAGCGGCTGCGGCGCGTCAGCGGGCCCTCCTGCTGGTCGTCTCGGACTTCAGGGGGCCAGCCGATTGGCGTGTGCCGCTGCTCGGTCTAGCCGGTCGCCATGACGTGGTCGCGATCGAGATCCGCGATCCTCGCGAACAGGAGATCCCAGACCTCGGTGAGCTCTGGCTCGTCGACCCGGAGACCGGCCGTCACGTACGTGTCGACACGGGCGATCGCAGGCTTCGCCAACGGTTCGCCGTCGCAGCGTCGGACGAGCGCCGCGACGTCGAGCGGACGCTCTCTTCCGTTGGTGTACGCCATGTCGTGCTGACGACCGAGGGAGACTGGTTGCGGGCGTTTGCCGCGTTTCTCGAGCGGAGTGCCCGCTGAGCTTTCAGTCGCCTTTCGCGCTCCTTGGCCTCCTTGCCGTGCCGGGGCTTGTGGCGACGTACGCGCTCGTGGAGCGTCGGCGGGCTCGCCTCGCGGAGCGCTTCGGCAACAGAGCGTTGTTCCCGAACGTCATCGAGCGTGCTCCCGGTTCCCGACGCCACATCCCGCTCGTGATCCTCCTCATGGGGCTCGCAGCCCTGGTCATCGGAGTCGCGCGACCGCACGCCACAATTCGCGTGAAGCAGGAGGAGGCCACGGTCTTGCTCGCCATCGACACCTCGCGGTCGATGCTGGCCAGCGACGTTGCGCCGACTCGGCTCCAGGCCACGAGGGCGGCCGCGACGGCGTTCCTGCGGAAAGTGCCGGCGAAGTTCCGGGTTGGTGTCATCTCGTTCGGGACGCGTGCGACGGTCGCTCTGCCGCCGACCCGCGATCGTGATCTCGCCGCCGCGGCGATCGCCGATCTCCGACCCGGCGAGGGCACCGCTCTCGGGGACGCCGTCCTTCTCGCGACGCGAGTCGGGCGCAACGAACGTGCGAAGGACGGGAGCGTTCCGCCGACGGCACTGCTGGTGATCTCCGACGGCGCGAACGACGGAGGGATGACGACGCCTGCGTCATCCGCGCAGAAGGCACGTGCGGCACACATCCCGGTCAGCACGGTTCTGGTCGGAACCCAAGACGGCAAGGTCGAGCGGACGTTGACCGGCGGCTATCGGGAGATCGTCCGGGTTCCCGCGAGCCCTGACACGCTCCGCATGCTTGCGAGATCGACGGGTGGTCAGTTCTTCACGGCGACGACGGATGTGGGACTCAAGGAGGTCTACGGCCGACTCGCGTCGAGGCTCGGCCACCGGAGCGAGTCGCGCGAGATCACCGACGTGTTCGGCGGAGGCGCTGCTGCGCTTCTTCTCATCGGGGGCGCGTTCTCCGCCGTCTGGTTCAAGAGGCTTCCCGTCCCGTGAAGGCGATGGCGATTGCGGTTGCCGTTGCGATGGCCGCGCTCGCCGCGGGCGCAGCAGATGCTGCGGCGCGCACAAACGAGTGCAACGGCCTCCAGACATGCGTTCCGGTCGCCGGGCCATGGATCGTCGTCCCGGTCGCCGGCGGTGCCTCGCGACCGCATGTCGAGTACCGCCTGTCGTGTCCTCGAGGCTTCATCGTCGGCGGTATCGACGTCGAGCTCGCCGATCCGGCGATCGATGTCGCGTTCCTTGGCCGCTCCGGTAGCCCGGTCAACCCCGGTATCACGACCGAGCGAGCGGCCGTGTTCGTCGCGACGTATGTCGGTGCGGGTGGGTCAGTCGCGAGTTTTCGACCGCATCTGGGCTGCATCCCTGCGAATGGCGCAGGCACACGGGTTCCGACGGTGTCGGGAGCGACCGCCGCTGCCAGGCAGTCAGTCGTCCGGCGGAGCCGCGATGTCAGGCTGCGGCCCGGGGCGCGACAGGTGATCGCTCAGCGTTGCGCCGCGGGAGAGCGACTCGTCGGCAGCTCGGACGCCGTGGGCTTCTACACAGCCGCCCCGCCGACTGCTCGGCTTGCGAGCGCTGTACGGCTGGGAGCGCGGACTTCGGGACGTGGGACGGTACGGGTCGTCGTCCGAACGACAGCTGCGGTGCGCGGCATCCGTGTCGTCGCGCAAGTCGCCGCAGTCTGCGCAGGCCCGGCATGAGCTTCGGGGCGCCCGTGCTTCTCCTGACGCTTCTGGCCGTACCCGCCGCCCTCGCGGCGTACCTGGTCGCCGACCGGCGGCGCTCGCGCTACGCCGTTCGCTACACGAACCTCGAACTGCTTGCGGGCGTCTCCGGCGGCGTCCCGTGGCGGCGGTACGTACCACCGGCAGTCTTCTTGCTCGCCCTCGCTGCGGTCTCGGCTGCGCTTGCGCGCCCGCACGTTCACGGGCTGGTCGCGGGCGACGATGCGACTGTGATCCTCGTGATCGACGACTCGGGGTCGATGGAAGCGAACGATGTCAAGCCCACGCGGCTCGCGGCGGCGCAGGATGCCGTGCGGGCGTTTCTCGACAAGGTGCCGAAACGCGTGCGTGTCGGTCTCGTCGTGTTCGCCGGGGAGCCACAGGTCGCGTCACCTCCCACGACGGATCACGCACTCGTCCGGGCGGCAGTCGACTCGATCGGTGAGTTCGCGGGCTCACGCGGTACCGCGATCGGCGATGCACTCGCCACTGCCGTCGTTCTCGGACGGCAGTCGCTGCCTCCAGCCGTCCCTGCCGCTCCGAAGACCACGACAGGCCAGACGATCGCGTTCCGGGTTGCAGCCTCGACAGCCACCACCGGTCCGCCGGTCTCGATCCTCTTTCTCTCGGACGGCTCACAGACGCGTGGCATCCTGCAACCGCTCGAAGGCGCCGCACGGGCAAAAGCCGCGGCGATCCCGGTGTTCACGATTGCGCTCGGCACGCCGAGCGGGAAACTGACGCGGACGTTCGGCGC
>JBBQPW010000113.1:0-7422 GCA_038216845.1 Gaiellales bacterium
CAGCCCGTGCGCGAGCTCGTCGCCGAACGCGGCTACACGGCGCACATCCGTAGCCGCGGCGAAGAGATCGCGCTCAAGCTACGCACTCCTGGTTGGCGAGCCCGTCGCTGGGTCGTCGAGGCCTGCCACTCATGGCTGAACAGTGACCGGGCACTGCTGATCCGCTGGTCGAAGAAAGACGCCAACCACCTCGCCCTACTCCAACTCGCCAGCGGCCTGATCGCCTTCAAGAAAGCCCACACCGCCCAGCTCGCGCTCGCCCAACCGGGATAGGCCCTTAGCACACAGCGGCCGCCGGATTGCTATCCGCCTGCTAGATACCGATCCTCGGCCGCGTAGTCGAGTAGCGGCGCAAAGTACGGATCATCCGGGGGAGGTAGCTTCTCCGCGCCGTCACCACCGCCCGCGGCGGCGACGAGCCACTCGATCTCTTCGGCGACCGTCGTGGCGTAGTCGCCGACCGGCGTGTAGCCGAGATCGGTCGCGGCACTCATGTCGAGCACGATCGGGTGCGGTGTGTCCCAGGGGTGTCGGCCAACCGTCTCGTCGGCGTCGCCGTCGAGTAGCACCTCGTCCCACGTGTGACCGAGCAACTTCGCGATGGTGCGCGCGATCTCCAACCCGCTGGGCGCGTCGGGATCGGCGCTGTTCAGGATCCGCCGGCCCGGCCTCTGCGCGACCGCCTCGATGAGCGCAGCGATGTTGGCTGCGGCTGTCGGGTGGTCGACACCGCTTCCTCGGCGCGCGAGGAACACCGCCGACCGCCGATCGAGCACACGCTTGACGAAGACCCATTCACGCGGCATCGCGGCGCCCGCACCGTGGATCTTGGACGGCCGGAGGACGGTGACGGACAGGCCGCTGTCGAGCAGAACCTGCTCGGCCGCGACCTTGTTCGCCCCGTAACCCTCCCGGGTTTCGTAGTCGCCGTCGCCGGGAGCCATCGTGGGCTGGGCCTCGCGGATCGGGCCGCCGAAGTGTGGCCCGGTCGCTGAATTGGAGTGACGACCGGCGCTGTCGACATACACCGCCTTGCTCGAGATCAGCACGGTCGAGCCCGCCTCGCGCGCAAGCGGCAACAATCGGGTCGCATCGGCGGCTGTGTAACAGATGCAGTCGACGAGCAGATCGGCCCCGTCGCCGAGAGCCGCGAGCAGCTGGTCCGGGTCTTCGCGAGTTGCGGCGATGAATTGTCCTCCGGCAGCGGCGATCTCTGCCGGCAGGTGGGCAGGGTCACGCCCTGTGAGGTCGACCTTCCACCCATCCGCGAGCAAGCGGCGCGCGGTGGCGCGGCCGATGAGACCCGTACCGCCGACGATGAGCGCACGAGGCATCGCGCCAACGTACACCGGGCGTCTGCTCTAGCGCCGGGCCGCACTCTGCTGCGATCCTGCGCCGGTGCGCGCGGATCTCCCGACCGGCACGGTGACATTCCTCTTCACGGATGTGGAGGGTTCGACCCAGCTGCTCGAGGGGCTGGGCGCCGAGCGATACGGAGAGCTTCTGGCGGAGCACCACCGCGTATGCCGCGAGATCTGGGCTGCGCCGCGTTGGCACCGCTCGGGATTGCCATTCGAATGGGGATCCACACGGGTGACGTGCTACTCGGCGAAACCGGGTACGTGGGGCTAGAGGTCCACCGCGCCGCGCGTATCGCAGCAGCTGGTCACGGAGGCCAGGTGCTGGTGAGTGCCACTACCGCCTCGCGGCTGGGCGTGCCGCTGCGTGACTTGGGGAAGCATCGCTTCAAGGATCTGCGTGCGCCGGAGCGGGTGTTCCAGCTCGGCGATGCGGAGTTCCCGCCGATCCGTAGCTTGTACCGGTCGAACTTGCCGGTGCCCGCTTCGTCGTTCCTCGGCCGTGACCGCGAGCTGGGCGAGATCGTCGAGCTGCTGAGCGGCAGTGTTCGGTTGGTGACGTTGACCGGACCGGGCGGGACGGGGAAGACGCGCCTGGCGTTGCAGGCCGCGGCCGATGTGTCGGACTCCTTCCCGGATGGGGTTTGGTGGGTGCCGCTAGCGCCGCTGCGCGACCCGGAGCTCGTTTTTGTCCGCGATCGCGCAGGTGCTGGAGGTCAACGAGGAGCCGGGTCGCGATCTGGCCGAGTCGTTGGTGGACCGACTCGGCGGCAAGCGGGCGCTCGTTCTGCTCGACAACGCGGAGCACCTGCTTCTGAACATCGCCGTCGCGCTCTCCCCGCTGGTCCGCGACTCGGGAACGGTGAGCTTCCTGGTGACGAGCCGCGAGCGGTTGCAGGTGACCGGCGAGCAGGTGTACGCAGTCCCCGAGCTGGCCGCGGACGACGCGGTCGAGCTGTTCCTGGCCCGCGCGGCGTCGGTCGGTGTGCGGCTCGGGCGCGATGACGAGGTCGCAAACGTGTGTGCACGGCTCGATCAGCTCCCGCTGGCGGTGGAGCTGGCGGCGGCGCGCACGGTGCTGTTCACCCCGGCGCAGTTGCTGGAGAGGCTCGGCCAACGGCTCGATCTACTCAAGGGCGGCCGGGACCTCGACGCGCGCCAGCAGACCCTCCGTGCCACGATCGAGTGGTCGCACGATCTCCTCGACGAGGCCGAGCAGCAGCTCTTCCGACGGCTGAGCGTGTTCGCCGGCGGCTGCACGTACGAGGCGGCCGAGGAGGTCTGCGGCGCCGATCCGGACACCCTCCAGTCACTCCTCGACAAGAGCCTCCTCCGCCGCCGGGACGAAGCGGACGGCTCGCGCTACTGGCTGCTCGAGACGATTCGTGAATACGCCCAAGGCGAGCTTCGCGAGCACGACGAGGAGTCCGTCGCGAACGATCGCCACGCAGATTTCTTCGCGAACCTCACCCATGCCGGCGCCCCGCATGTCGTTGGAGGTCGCGAGCAGGCGGCCTGGGTGTCTCGGCTCGTCGAGGAGGAGCCGAACCTGCGGGCAGCGCTCGAGCACACGCGCGCGACCCGCGTGCCCGAGGTTCTTGCGTCGTTCGTGGTCGACCTCGGCCGTTTCTGGTATTTGCGGTCTGCCAATGCCGAAGGGCAACGGTGGTTCGAGTCGGCGGGCAGTCTCGAGCTGGAGGTCGAGCCGCGGGTTCGAGTAGACGCCGGCCGCGCGTTGTTCCAGGCGCAGCAGGGCGCGAGCGACGCGGCGAGGGTGCTTGCCGAGAGGTGTGTCGCGGTCTGGCGAGGGCTTCCTGACTGCCGTGGAATCAGCGATCCGCTTGCGACTTTGGGCATCTTGGCCGTGATCAAGGGGGAGTTCCAACGAGCCGCGGACCTGTTCTCGGAAGCGCTCGAGTGGGCGCGCGCCGAGGGCGATCCGTACTGGGAGGCGGCGAGCCTCGTGAACCTGGCCGAAGCCCGGTGGCGGCACGGGCTCGTTGACGAGGCGGTGGGGTTGCTCGACCAGGCAGCCGACGTTGCGGCGCGGAGCGAGAACGACGAGATCTGGCTGCTGGCCACGAACAACGTCGGCTCTATCTACATCCATCGAGGTGACTACGCTCGGGCTGCGCCGATACTCATGGCCGGGGCCCGTCGTGCCCTACACGGTGGCTTCATCCGTATCGCGCTGTTTCCCATCGTTGCGCTCGCGCGGCTCGCAGTGGAGCGCGAGCGTTGGGAGGAGGCGGCGCTTCTCCTGGGCTTCGCGGAGGCAATCCCGACGGTCGGCGAACTCGATGCCGTCCAGGAGGGCGCGCTCCGTGACGCCGCCTGCGAGCGCATTGCGCAGGCGTTGTCTCCTGTCGAGATCGACGCCCTGAAGATGGCCGGCGCTGCGTTCTCGCCTTCGGAGTTGGTGGCCGTGGTCGATCGCGTGGGCGGCGAGCCGGCCGGTGCGTTCGGGCCTCAGACCTCCGTAGACTGACGCCGTCGTGGCTTCGGCTCTCTCAGACCTCCGCGAGTGGATCGCGCTTCTCGAGAGGGAGGGCGAGCTCATTCGCGTCGCGGTCGAGGTCGACCCGGACCTCGAGATCACCGAGATCGTCGATCGCACTGTCACGGCCGGCGGCCCGGCGTTGCTCTTCGAGAACGTCAAGGGCTCGAAGCATCCGCTGCTGATCAACCAGTTCGGCACGGAGAAGCGCATGTGCCTGGCGTTCGGCGTCGACCAACTCGACGACGTCGCGGCCAAGCTCGAGAGCGTCCTCGAGATGCAGCCGCCGCAGGGACTCGTCGACAAGATTCGCTCGCTCGGGAAGCTGAAGTCGATCGCCGACTCGATGCCGAAAGAGGTTTCCAAGGGACAGTGCCAGGAGATCGTCCTCACCGGCGACGACGTCGATCTCGATGCGCTCCCGATCATGCGCTGCTGGCCCGGCGATCCGGCGCCATTCATCACGCTCCCGGCAGTGATCACGCAGGATCCCAAGACGCGTGTCCGCAACGTCGGCATGTACCGGATGCAGAAGATCGACCGCCGCTCGACGTTCATGCACTGGCAGATCCATAAGGACGGCCGCGCCGACCTGCTCGCCTCGCCGGACGGGACGATCCCCGTTGCCGTTGCGATCGGCCTCGACCCGGTCACCGCCTACTCGGCGAGCGCGCCGCTGCCGAAGCACATCGGCGAGTTCATGGTCGCCGGCTTTCTCAAGGGCTCGCCGGTCGAGCTCGTCCAGTGCAAGACGGTCGACCTCCAGGTGCCGGCGAATGCCGAGATCGTCCTCGAAGGAACCGTTTCCCGCGACGACCTCGGGATGGAAGGACCGTTCGGCGACCACACCGGCTACTACACACCTGCCGAGGAGTTCCCGATCTTCCGCATCAGCGCAATCACGATGCGCCGAGATGCGATCTACCCGTCGATCGTCGTCGGCGTCCCACCGGCCGAGGACGAGTGGCTCGCCAAGGCGACCGAGCGCATTTTCCTGCCGGCGATTCGCATGAGCGTCCCCGAGATCGTCGACTACGACCTCCCTGCCGCCGGTGCGTTCCACAACTGCGTCATCGTCTCGATCCGCAAGCGTTTCCCCGGGCACGCGCGGAAGGTGATGCATGCCGTCTGGGGGCTGGGGCTGCTGTCGCTGTCGAAGGCTGTCGTCGTCGTCGACGAGCACGTCGACGTGCACGACTACGAACAGGTCTTCTTCCAGGTGTGCGCCAATGTCGATCCGAAGCGCGACATCGAGCTCGCCGAAGGGCCGCTCGACCAGCTCGACCACTCGCCGACGCTGCAGTCCTATGGGGGAAAGATCGGCTTCGATGCAACGGCCAAGGGGCCTGACGAGGGTGCAAGACAGTGGCCCGAGCCGATCGCGATGAGCGACGAGATCCGCGCGCTCGTCGACGGGCGCTGGGCCGAGTATGCGATACCCACACCCTCCGTCTCGCCGATCGGTAAGAATGGCGCGCGAAGGCGAGGATTGCGGGAGCTGGTACGTCGTTGACACAGGCGGGAGCGGGGCGATTGAATGGCGAGCAGGTCCTGACGTGAGTTCACACGACAACAAGCCACACGTTCCGGCGCCAAGCCTTTGGCCGATCGGTTTCGCGATCGGTGTGGTGTGCCTGCTCCTCGGGCTCGTGCTCGGCAGCTGGACGATCGTCGCCATCGGCGCCGTGCTCGCGGCCGTCTTCGGCTACCTCTGGGTGCGCGACCTTACGCGCAACATTCGACCTGCGGACGCGCCTGTTCCCGGGACGGACGTCGCGGTGAGCGACGCACCGGCGTCGACTTCCGAAGAGCTGCCCGGCTTCAGCCGCTCCATCTTCCTCGAGACCGCGACCCTCGGCCTCGGCGGCGTGATCGGCGGGCTCGTCACGCTGCCCGTCCTCGGCTTCGCCGTGCTCCCTGCGTTCGAGAGCCACAAGGCGAAGGACGTCGACCTCGGCCCGCTCTCGAACTTTCCCGAGGGGGAGTACGTCGTCGCGACCTTCCTCGAGGATCCGAGCCAGGGCGAGGTGACGCGCAAGACCGCGTTCATTCGCAACAACGGCCTCACCGCGGTCAAAGGGAAGCAGGAGCCGAGCTTCACGATCATCTACAGCCGTTGTGCCCACCTAGGCTGCCCGGTGCAGCCGGGCGGCCTTCTACAGGAAGCGGACGCGAAGGACCTGGCCCCAGTCAAGGGCGACCCGGTGAGGCTGATCCCTGTGAAGGGGCTCTCCAACTTCGCCTGCCCCTGCCATGGCGGCGCGTATGACACCGAGGGCAACCGAGTGGCAGGCCCGCCGGTGCGAGCGCTCGACCGCTTCGCCTACTC
Source organism: Gaiellales bacterium (assembly GCA_038216845.1). Lineage (GTDB taxonomy): Bacteria > Actinomycetota > Thermoleophilia > Gaiellales > Gaiellaceae > Gaiella. Next base: position 6,185 of record JBBQPW010000113.1, read on the forward strand.
GATCGTGAACGGCAATCTCCTGCTGGGCACGCTCTACTCGGTCGGTCATGTCGACGGCACCGCCGCCGCCGCGAAGATCAAGCGCTACACCTCTGCGTCGCCGGGCGTCCACGTCGACGGGATCGAGCGGTGGCTCTACCCGATCCCGGTGCCGGGGCGTTAGATGCCGAAGTCGGCCCGCAGACGGCAGCTCGAGGCCGCGGCGCTCTACCCGCTCGACTGGGTCGAGGAGCGCACCGGACTCGTCGGCGGCGTCAAGTACTTCCTGCTCCGGAACGTCCCGCGCGACACGAACTGGATGCAGACGCTCGGAGCAGCAACGTTGACCGCGTTCCTCGTCCAGGCCGTGACCGGTGTCTTCCTCGCGATGTACTACAAGCCGGACCCGCAGAACGCGTACTCGTCGATCCAGCACATCACCCATGAGGTTACGCTCGGCTGGCTCGTCCGCGGCATGCACAAGTGGGGCGCGAGCGTCTTCATCATCCTGATGTTCTTCCACATGGCGCGCGTCTTCCTGTTTGGCGCCTACAAGTACCCGCGCGAGCTGAACTGGATCGTCGGCTCGCTCCTCCTCGTCCTCGGGATGCTCGAGGGCTTCACGGGCTACCTGCTGCCTTGGGACCAGACGGCGTACTGGGCGACCGCGGTCGGCATCAACCTGAACGCGACCGCGCCCTTCCTCGGCCCGTTCCTCGCCGACTTCCTGCAGGGTGGCAACCAGATCGGGCCGGACACAATCGCGCGCTTCTACTCGATGCACATGCTGTTGATCCCGGGCGGGCTGATCGGGCTCATTCTCCTCCACCTGTACCTCGTTGTCCGGCTTGGCGTGACCTCGCCGCCGTGGTCGCCGGAAGCTGCCGGCCGTAAGCGCCCCGAGGAGAAGCCGGAAGGCGTCCGCGAAGGGCTCATCCGCTCGTCTGAAGAGGCGGACAACTGAGATGGCCGAGAGCAAGCTGAAGCGCGAGCAACGGGAGCAGTTCAAGCGCTACAAGGACGACGTCAAGCGCGAGGGAAAGCCGTTCTTCCCGTACGCGATGTTCCACGACACGATCATGTCGCTCGTCGTCGTGGTAGTGATCATCGCCCTGGCTGTGATCTGGCGTGAGACAGCGATCCACGCGCATGACCACGTCGGCTTGCTCGGCCCGCTTACGTCTGCGAAGGCCGACCCGGGCACGACCAGCTTCGTGCCGCGGCCCGACTGGTTCTTCTACTTCCTCTTCTACCTGCTG
>JBBQPW010000114.1:0-7365 GCA_038216845.1 Gaiellales bacterium
CACCTGGGGAGCAGCGCCGGCGGACGGGCTCGAGCCGAAGGACGGCGACTTCGTCGTCGAGAAGATGCGCATGAGCGCCTGGGAAGGAACCCGCCTGGAGACGCTGCTCGGCGGACTGGGCCGCGACACGATCATCGTCACCGGTGCATGGACAAACATGTCCATCGAGCACACGTCCCGTACCGGCGCGGACAAGGGCTACTACATGGTCGTACCCGAAGACGGTTGCTCGACTATCAACGCCGACTGGCAGAACGCGTCGATCAACTACGCGCTGCAGAACGTCTCGACCGTGACGACCTGCGCGGCCGTCAAGGCCACCCTCGGAGCCTAGCACGCGAACCCCCGGTGACTGTCCCTCGCCTGTCACGTGACAGTCGAGGGACAGTCACCGGCTCAGAATTGTCACGTGATCGTCGCGGGATCTCACACAGCCGGCGACGGCGGCGTTTCGTCGTATGTCCCCGACACGAAGGAAGGTCATGCGGCTCTACGACTACGCAGCATCAGGCAACTGCTACAAGGCTCGACTGCTGCTCGCGCTCCTCGGCCTCGCGTACGAGCGCGTCGCGGTCGACATCTTCGCGGGCGACACGCTCACGCCGGAGTTCGAGAAGCTCAACGCGCTGCGCGAGACGCCGGTTCTCGAGCTCGACTCGGGCGAGACGATTGCGCAGTCGAACGCGATCCTCTGGTATCTCGCCGAGGGAACGGAGTACCTACCCGCGACACGACTCGATCGCGCGAGGATCGTGCAGTGGCTCTCGTTCGAGCAGGAGCGGATCATGCCCGGTCTCGGAGGCACGCGATTCCGCCGCGCCACCGGACGCGCAATCCTGGATCCGGCGTTGGACGCGGCACGCTTCCAGACCGGGCTCGGCGCGCTACGCGTGCTCGACGATCAGCTGAGCGAGCGCGACTACCTCGTTGGCGACCGTGGCTCGATAGCCGACCTTTCGGTGTTCGCGTACACACACGTCTGCGATCAGGCCGGCTTCGAGCTCTCGGCGTTCCCTGCCGTGGTCGCCTGGCTCGGGCGTGTGCGGGCGCTACCCGGTTTCGTCGATGACGACCTCCGCTATCCGGAGAACGCGCAGCCCGGTCGCGGTCGGTCGATCTACGACTGACGCGTTCTGCGAAGCTCCCTGAGATGAAGACCCGCGCCGCCGTCTTCCGAAGGGTCGGAGAGCCGCTGGAGATCGTCGAGCTCGACCTCGCAGATCCAGGCCCGCACGACGTCGTCGTCCGGATGGCGGCCGTCGGCATCTGCGGCACCGATCTCCACCAGTTGAAGGGCGAGTGGCAGCGACCGACGCCGATGGTGCTCGGGCACGAGGGGGCCGGCATCGTCGAGTTGGCCGGGGACGCCGTGACAACGGTCGGCGTCGGCGACGAGGTCGTGCTCTCGTGGGCGCCGTCGTGCGGGGTCTGCGCCGACTGCGAACGCGGCCGGCCCGCCGCCTGCGTACCGCTCCATCGCGCGATCGGCGTGGGAACGCTGGTCGACGGCACGACCGGTTTGTCGCTCGACGGAGAGACGGTCTACCGAGGCACTGCGACCGGCGCGCTGGCCGAGCGAGTCGTCGTCGATGCGAAGGTTGCGCTCCCGACCCATGGTGCCGTCTCGCTGCGCGAGGCCGCGTTGCTCGGCTGCGCGGCGCTGACTGGCGTCGGCGCAGTGCTCTTCGCGGCCCGCGCGACACCCGACTGCTCGGTCGTCGTGATCGGCGCCGGCGGCGTGGGCCAGTTCGTGGTGCAGGGTGCGAGGCTCGCCGGCGCACGCACGATCGTCAGCGTCGATCCGTTCGAGCTGCGCCGGGCACAGTCTCTGCTCCTCGGCGCGACGCACGCCGTTCACCCCGACGAGCTCGACGCGTGCCTCGCCGACCTCCTGCCCGAAGGCGCCGACTACGCCTTCGACGCAGTGGGAGACCCCTCGATCAGCGAGACTGCGCTCCGCGTCACCCGCAGCGGCGGCACCACGGTGTTGGTCGGACTGCCCGCCACGGGCCTGCGTCTCGACCTCGATCCCGCACAGTTCCTGCGCCGCGAGAAATGGCTCACAGGAACGATGTACGGCTCCGAGGACCCAGCCGTCGCCCTGCCGATCCTGCTGGAGCACGTCGCCGCGGGCCGGCTCGATCTCGCCTCGCTCGTAGGCCCGACCTACTCGCTCGACAATGCAGACGAGGCAATCCAGGCAAGCCTCGCCGGAACAGCCGGCCGCGTCCTGGTGACGCCCTAGGCGCCCTTTTCGTCCTCGTCGTCGTCGTCCGGCCGTGGCCGATCGAACCGGTGCGCAAACGGCGGGTCGTCGGGAAGGTCTCCGTCCCCGTCCGAGTGGCGCTCGTACGCTCGAAGACGGGCAACCAGCGACGACCCGCCAACCGGCGCAAGCGTCGGCGTCGGCTTCGGCTCCTGAATCAGTTCTGGCTCGGGTTCTTCCTCCGGTTCGGGTGTCGGCCCGGGGGCTGATTCGGGTAGCGGCCCATCGGGCACCTGGGTGATGGGAACCAGGGTGATGGGAACCAGGGTGGTGGGAACCTGTGTAGTGGGAACCAGAGTGGTGGGAACAGGAGACGATGGCTCGGGCCACGGCTCGAATGCCGGAACCGTGGGCTCTGGCTCCGGCTGTGGTTCGGACTCAGGTTCAGGCTCCGGTTCGACGTGCTCGGGCATGACCGGGGGAAGCACGGTCTCCGACTCGGCGAGCTTCGCCGGCGGCAGCTCAAGCATGGCCGTAGGCAAAGACGCAGCCACCCGCGACGGGGCCAGCTCGCTTGGGCTATCGACCCTCGCGACGCCCGCAGCCCGTTGCCTTTGTCCGGCGCGCTCCGCCTCGAGCTCACGAAGCTCGACGCGCCGGATCTTCCCGCTTCGCGTCTTCGGCAGGCTCTCGACGAACTCGATCTCGCGCGGATACTTGTACGGCGCCGTGACCCGCTTGCAGTGATCCTGCAGCTCGGCGGCAAGCCCATCGCTCGGCGCAACACCCGGCCGCAGGACGACAAACGCCTTGACGATCTGGCCGCGATCCGGGTCGGGTTTGCCGACCGCGGCGCTCTCCGTGACCGCCGGGTGCTCTAGCAACGCGCTCTCGACCTCGAACGGACCGATCCGGTACGCGGCCGACAGGATGACATCGTCCGCACGACCGGTGAACCAGAAGTAGCCGTCGCGATCTCGCGTCGCACGGTCACCGGTCACGTACCAGTCGCCCCTGAACGCCGCTGCGGTCGCCTCGGGCTCACCCAGATAGCCGGCGAACAACGTCGGCGTCCCGCCCCGCAGGGCGATGTCGCCCTCGACGCCTGGCTCCACAGGACGACCATGTTCGTCGATGACGGCGACGTCGTGCCCAGGCGTCGGCCGCCCCATCGAGCCGAGCCGGGTCGCAAGCGCCGGCGTATTCGCGACGACGAGCGTGTTCTCGGTCTGGCCGTAGCCGTCGTAGATCGTGATCCCGAACGCGTCACGGAACCGCTGGATCACCTCCGGGTTGAGAGGCTCACCCGCTGACACTGCATGGCGGAGGCGGCGAAGATCGAACTGCTCGATCTCGTCGAGCTTCGCCATCAACCGGTACTCGGTCGGCGCCTGGCACAGGACGTCGACGCTGAGGCGGGCCAGAAGCTCGAAGCGCTCGCGCGGATCGAAGCCGCCACCGTGCAACACGATCTCGGCGCCGCAGCTCCACGGCCCGAGCAGCACGTTCCAGATCGACTTCGCCCAACCGGTCGCCGCTGTACACCAGACGAGATCGCCCGGTCGCGCGTCGAGCCAGTACTCCGCCTGCATCCGCTTGGCGAACGTGTAGCCGTGCGTGTGAACGACGCCTCTCGGCTCCTTCGTCGTGCCGGACGTGTAGAGGATGAACGCGGCCTCCTCGGAATGCGTGTCTGTGCAGGCGAGCGGTCGTTGATCGAGGATGAGCGGCGCGGCGTCGTCAAGGTAGATCACTGGCAACGCCGCGCCGAGCAGCCCGGCCATCCCGGTGAGCTCGGCCTCCGCGTCCCGCTCGGCGACGATGAGCACCGCCTCCGAGTGGCGCGCGCGGTACGCGAGGTCCTTCGCGCGGAGCAACTCGGGGCACGGGACGGCGATCGCCCCGAGCCGCAGCGCACCCAGCAGCACCTGATGCCATGCGGGCGTCTTGCCGACAACCACGAGAACCCGGTCGCCGCGTCTGACACCCCTGGCACTCAGCAAGCCCGACCACCGTGAGGCGCCGAGTGCCACATCGTGGAACGTCAGCCGCCGCAGAACGCCGACAGGGTCGACGTGTGTGATAGCCGGCCGCTCCCGATTCTCGAGCGCAAACGCTTCGACGACGTCGCGACCGAAGTTGAACCGCTCGGGGACCTCCCAGCGGCCCTCGACGACGGCAGCTCTCATGCCTCGGCCGTCACGCGGTCGCGATAGTCCTCACGCACCGGGCAGAACACATCCAGCACGAGCGCTCCGTCCGGCCCGCAGTAGGCCGAGTGCTCGACTCCGCCGGGAAGCACGTATCCCTCGAGCGGCTCCATCTCATGAGGCTCGCCAGCGATGATCAGGGCCTGCATACCGCGGAGCACTATGCCGAGTTGCTCATGTGGGTGGCTATGCAGCGGGACGACCGAGCCCGGCTCGAACTCGATCAGGTTCAGCATCGCGCCCTCACCAAAGAGCGGTCGGCCGGAGACGCCAGCCGTAAGCTCGAAGGCCAGCGCGTCGTCGAAGCGGAGGAACTGCGGCTCGGCCATACCGGGATCCTGCCCGAATTGGAAGCTCCAGCGCAATGAACGCGGTCGGGCCACCGACAAGCGGTTATCGTGCGCGCGATGACCGTCGTCGAGAATGATCTCCTCCGGCGCCGCTCCTACATCGACGGCCACTGGGTGGACGCCGATTCTGGCGAGACGTTCCCTGTCCTGAACCCGGCGACCGGAGAAACGGTCGCCGACGTGCCACGTCTTGGCGCGGCCGAGACCCGCCGCGCGATCGAGGCGGCCGAGCACGCGCTCCCCGCGTGGAAGAACGCTCCCGCGAAGGAACGCGCCCGTGTGCTGCGCCGGCTCGCGGACCTGATGGTCGACCGCGCCGACGATCTCGCCGCCCTTCTCGTCACCGAGCAGGGCAAGCCGCTTGCAGAGGCGCACGCGGAGGTCGCCTATGCCGCGTCGTTCTACGAGTGGTTCGGCGAGGAGGCCAAGCGCCTCGACGGCGTAACCATTCCCACGCCGTGGCCCGACAGACGAGTCGTGGTCACGAAGGAGGCGATCGGCGTCACCGCGGGCATCACGCCGTGGAACTTCCCTTCGGCCATGGTGACCAGGAAGTCGGCCCCGGCACTCGCGGCCGGGTGCACGATGGTGCTGAAACCCGCCGAGCAGACGCCGCTCTCCGCGCTGGCCGTGGCCGCTCTTGCCGAGGAGGCTGGCCTACCGCCCGGCGTGCTCTCGATCGTCACCGGCGATGCCGAGGACGCGCCCGCGATCGGCGGCGAGCTCACGTCGAATCCGATCGTCCGTAAGCTCGGTTTCACCGGCTCGACCGAAATCGGCAAGTTGCTGATGCGCCAATGCGCAGGCCAGGTAAAGAAGGTGTCGCTGGAACTCGGCGGCAACGCTCCGTTCATCGTCTTCGCCGACGCCGACCTCGACGAGGCAATCGCCGGCGCGATGATCTGCAAGTTCCGCAACTCGGGCCAGACCTGCATTTCGGCAAATCGAATGCTCGTACAGGACGCGATCTACGACGACTTCCTCGCGGGTTTCGCGGCTGCCGTATCGAGGCTCGTGGTCGGCGACGGCTTCACTCCCGGGGTGGGCGTCGGCCCGCTGATCGACGCGCCTGCCGTCGAGAAGGTCGAGCGCCACGTTGCGAATGCGCTCGCGGCCGGTGCAGAGCTGATCTCTGGTGGCGAACGGATCCACGGTCAGTTCTTCCAGCCCTCGATCCTCACCGGGGTCACGCCGACGATGGCGATGAGCTGTGAGGAGACCTTCGGGCCGGTCGCGGGCATCGTGCGCTTTTCGGCCGAGGCGGAGGCCGTCGCGATCGCGAACGACACGCCGTATGGGCTCGCCGCCTACTTCTTCTCCCGCGACATCGGTCGCATCACGCGCGTCGGTGAGGCGCTCGAGTACGGGATCCTCGGCGTCAACACCGGGCTGATCTCGACCGAGGTCGCGCCGTTCGGCGGCATGAAGGAATCGGGGATCGGACGCGAGGGATCGTCGTACGGAATCGACGAGTGGGTCGAGCTGAAGTACTGGGCGATAGGCGGCATGGGAGCGGAGCACCTGTGATCGTCGAACAGCGCGACTACCACGTCCAGGTCGGCAAGCTCCCGGAGCTCGTGCGGCTCTACGAGTCGGAGGGAATCGAGATCCAGCGGGAGGTGCTCGGCGGTTTCGTCGGCGCCTTCACCACGGATGTCGGAGAGCTCTCGACGTACACGCACCTCTGGCGGTACGAGAGCTACGACGAGCGCAGCGCGCGCCGGACGGCGCTGCAGGCACGCGACGACTGGAAGACGTTCATCGCGAAGATCCAGCCGTTGATCCTCAGGCAGGAGAACCGGATCCTCGTCCCGACGTCATTCTCTCCGCTTCAGTAGTGGGTCAGCTCGAGGACAGGATCGCGATCGTCACAGGCGGAGCGCAGGGCATCGGCCGCGCGATCGCCGAAGGGCTCGCCCGCGAGGGCGCGCGCATCGTGATAGCAGACCTCCACGGGGCCGAGGAGGCTGCCGGCACGTTCGCGGGAGGTGTCGGGCTGACGGTTGACGTTGCGGACGAGGTCGCCGTGCAGCGCATGGTCGACGAGACCGTGGAGCGGTGCGGCTCGATCGACGTGCTCGTCAACAACGCCGGCCTCTACGCGTCGCTCGCGATGCGGCCGTTCGACCAGATCCCACTCGAGGAGTGGCGCCAGGTGATGGACGTCAACGTCGCCTCGATGTTCCTGACGTGTCGCGCGATCGCACCCGTGATGCGTGCGCACGGCGGCGGCACGATCGTGAACATCTCATCGGGCACTCCGTTCCGCGGCGTCCCGTTCCTCCTCCACTACGTCACGAGCAAGGGCGCGATTGTCGCCTTCACGCGTGCCCTCGCGAAGGAGCTCGGCAAGGACGAGATCCGCGTGAACTGCGTCGCGCCGGGCTTCACGATGTCGGAGGGCGTGAAGCAGCACCCGAAGGTCGTCGCGACGCTGCAGCAGGTGTCGGTCGCCGCACGCACGATCCAGCGCGATCAGGAGCCGGAGGACGTCGTCGGCGCCGTCGTCTACCTCGCCGGACCGCAATCGGCATTCGTCACAGGCCAGACGATCGTGATCGACGGCGGCCAGTACTTCCATTGAACTTCTCGCTCCACG
>JBBQPW010000115.1:0-7355 GCA_038216845.1 Gaiellales bacterium
TCACTGCCTCGAGTTGGAGGTTATCGACGGCATCGTCCCGGAGCCTGTTGGTGGGGCGCACACGGACCACGATCTGGCTGCAGAGCTGCTGCGTGAGGCGGTCGCGGGAGCATTCGCCGAGCTCGAACATGTTGCGCCCGATGAGCTTCGGCGAGCGAGGCGAGCAAAGTTCCGCGCGATGGGCGTTCTCGCCTGAGCGCACGCGTACGCAACGCCCGAACGCAGTCGTTCCACAGTTTCCACAGGCTTATCCCCGGGCAAAAACTATTCTTTAGCAGGGCTTTATCCCGTTTCGTGAATTATCCGTGAAGGAAAAACGGGTACGGCCGTGGGCCGGCACCCGGGGAGGTCGCTCGCGTCCCGGATCCCGGGCACGGTTGCATCCTCCAGAGACCTGAGCCGACGCTTCCGCCGTCGCGCTGTGAATCGACGTATCGCTTCGCGCATGCCTCGAGTATGCGTGGGCAGATCGTCTGGATCAAAGCAACGAGTGAGCGCGCGTTCGCAGAGACTCCCAAGCGCTCACCGCGGGCGACGAGAACCGCGATCGTTGTCTGCTCCAAGACACCGCGCATTGCCGTGCGAAGCTCGATCCAGACATCGCGTAGGGCGACGGCGGAGCGCGCATAGGTGACGTCCTCCGGCCGGGAGCCGCGGATCGTTGCGATAGGGCCTTCAACAGCCCTGATCACGTTCGCGACGGTGATCTCGGAGGCAGGTCGGCCGAGCCGGTAACCGCCATCTGCACCGCGCTGGCTCGAGACGAGTCCTCCATGGCGAAGCTCGAGCAGGATGCTCTCGAGGAACTTCGGCGGAATCGTCTGTGCCGTGGCGAGCCGCTCGGCCGTCACCAGCCCCTGCGCGTCCGGCGGCGCCGCAGCAGCGAGCTCGACGATCGCCCGCAGGGCGCAGTCGACCTTTGCCGAGACTCGCACGTCGGCATTCTCACCCTCTGAACACGACTTCGTGGCGGCGGCGCTCCAGGAACCGCCGCTCGGGCTCGCTCGTCGTGAGTCCAAGGGCCACGCCATATGCGGTTACGGCCTCCGTCGACCGGCCGAGGCGTCGCAGGAGATCAGCGCGGGCTGCGTGATAGGGCTGGTAGTCGTCGAGCCCCGGAAGCGCGTCGATCTCTGCAAGGCCAGCCGCGACCTTGCCGGCGAGCGCGATCGCGACAGCGCGGTTGAGGCGGATCACCGGGGACGGGTCGAAGGTGAGAAGTCGATCGTAGGCCGCGACGATCGCGTGCCAGTCGGTCCCTTCGGCGTGTGACGCGGAGATTGCAGCCTGCAGTTGGTACGGCCCTGGTCGTCGCAATGCTGCTCCTCTGTCCAGCACTCGCAGGCCTTCCTCGATTCTCCCGCGGTCCCACGAGGCGCGGTCCTGCTCGTGCAACAGCACGAGCTCGCCGTCGGGCGAGATCCGCGCGTCGCGTCGCGAATCGTGCAGCAACATGAGCGCGAGCAAGCCCAGCGCTTCCGGCTCGTCGGGCATCAACACCGCGACCAGCTTGCAGAGGCGGATCGCCTCGTCGCAGAGCTCTCGCCGAATGTATTCGTCACCCGTCGTTGTCGCGTAGCCCTCGTTGAACACGAGGTAGAGCACTGCGAGCACGGACCGAAGCCGGTCGGGCAGGAGATGGTCGGGAGGGATTCGGAACGGGATGCCCGCGGCTCTGATCTTCCGTTTTGCGCGGACTAGGCGCTGTGCCATCGCCGGCTCTGCGACGAGGAAAGCTCGCGCAATCTCCGCCGTCGTCAGTCCGCCGACCTCCCGAAGCGTGAGCGCGATCTGCGAGTCGACTGCGAGTGCTGGGTGGCAGCAGGTGAAGACAAGCGCGAGGCGGTCGTCGGGGATCGCGCTCACGTCGTCTTCCGTCTCGCCGGGCAGCTCTGCCAGCCGCCCGAGGAGCTCGGCTTTGCGCTGGAAGTTCCGTTCACGCCTGATCCGATCGATCGCGCAGTTCCGGGCGGTCGTGACGATCCAGCCGGCGGGATTCGCGGGCACGCCGTGGCGAGGCCAGTGCTCCAGGGCGCGGGCAAACGCCTCCTGCACCGCCTCCTCGGCGAGCTCGAAGTCGCCGAGACCGCGGATGAGGATCGAGACCGCACGGCTCCATTCTTCCCGGAACGCTTTGGCGACCGCGTCTATACGGCGGCCCCGTTGGTGCGGCCCACGATCGGTCGGATCTCCAGCGATCCGTATTCGGCGGCCGGCACGAGCGCGGCGATCCTGATCGCCTCGTCGAGATCGGGCAGGTCGGTGATGAAGGCACCGCCAATCAGCTCCTTCGTCTCGGCAAACGGGCCGGCCGTGACGATGGTCTCGCCGTTTCGCACCCGAACTACCTTCGCGTCCGTGGCGCCTTCCAGTTCGAGCCCGTTTGCTGTCGAGTCGGCTTTGCCGAGCTCGTCGAACAGCGAGTACCAGCGCGGCAGCGATGCGGCCCGAGCCGTGGCGGCCTCGTCGGGAGCCATGTTCTCCCAGGCGGTCTGGTCGGCGTAGATGAGCAGTGCGTACTTCACAGGTGCGCCTCCTCCGGATCGCGATGGACAGGGCGGACCTCGACTGCGCCGGTCTTGGCGCCTGGGATTTCCGCGGCCCATTCGCACGCCTGTTCGATCGAGTCGCACTCGAAGAGGAAGTAGCCGCCGAGTGCTTCCTTGACCTCCGCATACGGCCCGTCGACGACAATCGTCTGCGCGTTCCGGACGCGAACAGTCGTCGCGTCGCGTGTCGAGGCGAGTTCGCCGCCGGCGACCATCACGCCTGCGGTATGCGCCTTCCCCGCGAACGCGCCATAGCCCTCCATCGTCTCAGCCCTCTTGCCGGCGTCGAGCCCTTCCCAGGCGCTCTCGTCGCCGTAGATCAGTGCCAGGTACTGCACGTGACCTCCCTTGGTGGATTACACCCCTACGACGATCGGCCTCGGCCGAAATCGACAGTCCCGTCATGTCGCGGTCGGCCCGGGTCCATACCCCCGCAGTGGGGGGCGAGGCTCCCAGGAATCACGCTACCAGGCAACATCGCATCGAACTGCGCCGATTTTGTGCCGAGTGTGCGAGCCCGTCCGTCACGAGCGTGCGACCATCCGCCGCAGGAGCGCAGCTGCGCCGGTTTTGTCCAGATGCTCGTTCAGGTTGCCGCACTTCGGGCTCTGAACGCACGCCGGGCAGCCGTCCTTGCACGGGCAACCGGCGACGAGTCGAGATGTGTCGGCCACCCAGCCTTCGAACTGCGCGAACCCGCGCTCCGTCAGGCCGATACCACCGGCGTGGCCGTCGTAGACGAAGATCGTCGGCAGCCCCGTCTGGAAGTGGACGTTGGTGGAGAGGCCCCCAATGTCCCAGCGGTCGCACATCGCCCACAGCGGCAGGAGCGCGATCAGCGAGTGCTCAGCTGCGTGGAGCGCGCCGATCAGCTTCGGCATCTCCTCGTATCCCGCAAGCAGGTCGGCGCCTGGGCTGAACCAGACAGCCTCGGTGTCGAATGTCGTCTGCGGCAACTCGAGCGGGACCGTCTCGATCGTCGAGCCGTCCCCGATCGACTTGCGCTGGTACGCGACGACCTGCTCGGTGACCGACACCTGCCCGAACTGCAGCGCGACCCCGGCGCATTGCTCCTTCCGCGCCACGGCCTCGATCGCCGTCTCTGTGTCCTTCCTTACCTGCGTGTACCAGTCGACGGCCTGGCGATGTACGAGTGCGACGCGACCATCGTGGTCGAGCTCCGAGACGACGTACTGCTCACCGAGGTGGAGGTACACGGCGCCGTCATGGACGGTCGAGTACGCGCGCTCTCGCTCGACCAATCCGAGAACTGAGCCGGTCGCAGTGTCGATGACGGTGAACGCCTCGGCGTCGCCTGAGCGGAGCGAGATTCGTCCGGCTGGGTAGTCGCGACCCTTGAAGACGTAGCCGGCCGGTGTGTACTCGAGCTCCGGCAAAACAGAGGCCCGCTCGAGAGCTTCCGGCCCGAGCACCGCGGTGTCCGCAGCGTCGAGTGGCGCCTCGTACGCGGCAGCAACGACATGCGGATCGAGAATGCGCGGGCTCGCGTGGTCGAGGAGCGCCGCCTCGATGCGTCGGGTGAGGAGCGCTTCGGGCTCGCGCGCGAAGAACTGATCGAGTGCGTCCTCGCTCGCAATGAGGACGGCGAGCCCTCGCGTCCGTCGTCCGGCCCGACCCCATTGCTGGCGGAGCGAGGCGACGGTACCGGGGAAGCCGACCGAGATCGCGCAGTCGAGCGAGCCGATGTCGATGCCGAGCTCGAGCGCGTCCGTCGCTGAGACGCCGAGTAGCTCGCCTTCGGTCAGGCGGCGCTCGATCTCCCGCCGCTGTTCGCGCGTGTACCCGGCACGGTAGGGCGCCAGCCGCGCCGCAGTCGCCGCGTCCACGCGGTCGACCGTGAAGCGGTGGACGAGCTCCGCCGCCTTGCGACTCTTCGCGAAGCAGATCGTGCGCAGCCCGCGTGACACGAGGCCGGCCATGAGCAGCGATGCCTCACCGAGCGCACTCGCGCGGAGGCCCAGCTCCGCGTCGACGAGCGGCGGGTTCCAGATCACGATCTCGCGCTCGGCCCGGGGAGCCCCGTCGGTCGCGACGACGGTGGCGGGCTCGCCGGTGAGCGCAAGCGCCAGCTCGGCAGGATTCGCGATCGTGGCCGACGTGAGAAGCAGCTGTGGTCGGCTTCCGTAGATCAACGCGAGTCTTCTCAACCTCCGCAGCACGTTGCCGACCTGCGAGCCGAACACACCTCGGTAGACGTGCGCCTCGTCGACGACCACGTAGCGCAGGTTCGCGAGGACATCGCCCCAGCGGTCGTGATGCGGGAGCAGGCCAACATTGAGCATGTCCGGGTTCGTCAGGATCACGTTTGCCCACTTCCGGATCTGCCAGCGACGCTCGCTCTCGGTGTCGCCGTCGTAGATCGCGGGTCTCAGTCCTTTCAACCGAAACGAGGCGAGCACACGCGCCTGGTCCTGCGCGAGCGCCTTGGTCGGATAGAGGTACAGAGCGCGCGTCTTCGGATCGCGTGCGATTGCATCGAGCGCCGGCAGGTTGAAAGCGAGCGACTTCCCGGACGCCGTGCCGGTGGTGACGATGACGTTCTCGCCACGTGCAGCTGCCTCCCATGCTTCGGCCTGATGGGAGAACAGCTCGGTGATGCCGAGGCCTGTGAGCGACGAGACGACGAGCGGATCGAGGTCGTCGGGAAGTCGCTCGAGTCGTGCCTCCCGAGCCGGCTCGGAGCCGAGATACGCGAGCTCTTCGCCGACGAAGATGTCCTGCCAGTAGTCCCTCAGGCGATCAAACCCTTCACGCTGCGAGGTGAGGCGCGAAGACGCGTTCGAAATGCTGCCTGGGACGCGGACCGATGACCGTCTCGCGCGGCTCGCCGCCGACGAAGAGGATTACCGTCGGCAGCGAGAGGACGCTGTAGCGCGAGCTGACCGCGAGGTTCTCGTCGACGTTCACCTTCGCGAGAAGCACCCGGTCCGGCTGTTCCGACACGAGCTCGTCGAGGACTCGGCCCACGGTCTTGCACGGCCTGCACCACGGCGCCCAGAAGTCGACGATCACTGGCAGCTCGGACGAGAGCACGTCCGTGGCGAAGGTCGCGTCGGTCACGTCCATCACACTCACGCTACAGCCCGGCCACTACAAGCGACCGGCCAGGGCACGCAGGCGAAGCAACGGCACCTGACGCATCGCCTCGAGCACGATCCCGCTGGTCATCTTCGACTCTCCGACCCTGCGATCGGCGAACGTGATCGGCAGCTCCACGACGCGAAAGCCCGCCCGAAGCGCACGATAGGTGCCCTCGATCTGGAAGCCGTAGCCGCGTGTCGCGATCCCATCGAGGTCGATCGTCTCCAGGACCGTCCGGCGGAAGCACTTGAAGCCGCCCGTCAGATCGCGAACTCCCACACCGAGCAGAAGGCGCGCGTACAGCGAACCACCTCGGGACACGATGCGGCGGCCGAGGCCCCAATTTACCGTTCCGCCGCCCTCGACCCAGCGCGAGCCAAGCGCGAGGTCAGCCCCATCCGCGCAGGCGGCGATCAAGCGCGGAACGTCCTCCGGGTCGTGTGAGAAGTCGCAGTCGATTTCGAGCACGAGCTCGGCCCCGGAGGCGAGCGCGTCGGCGAAGCCTGCGAGATAGGCGGCGCCGATCCCTTCCTTGCGCCCGCGGTGCAACACCGAGACCCATCGAAGTTCCTCCGCGAGCCGATCGGCGATCTCGCCTGTGCCGTCAGGGCTCGAGTCGTCGATCACGATGACCCGGTCCTGAGTCGGATCGAGCACCTGCCCGAGCGCTCGCACCAGAGGCTCGACGTTGTCCCGCTCGTTGTAGGTCGGCACGCAGACGACTGCGCGTGGCGGCGGAGATGCGGTGGACACAGACTGATCTTGCCAAGCCGCGCCGGAACCTGCGAATCTGGGGACGGGTGTTCCGCTATCTCGCCGGGACGGATGCTGTGGGCGGCGTCACTCGTCGTGATCGTCAGCATCGTCACGTACGTGATGTTCTTCCTGGCCCCGGGCCCGGATCTCTCGGCCTCGAACGGCCACGCAGCGGCGACGGTGGCGAATGCGGCGAGCAGCACGACGACGGTGCGCGGGTGGGCGATTGGCGAGTACTTCGGCTTCGTCCACCATCTTGTCCAGGGGGATCTAGGTCGCTCGCGGAGCAATCACGCGACCGTCGCGCAACTGGTGGGCTCGGCGATTCCCGCGACTGCATCGCTCGCCGTCGGCGGAGTCGTCGCCTGGCTGGCGATAGCCCTTCTCATCGGCGTGTGGTCTGCTTTGCGACCGCGCTCGCTCGGCGACAAGGTCGGCACGGGCTTCGTGCTGCTCGGCATCTCGGCCCATCCGCTCTGGCTGAGCCTCGTCGCGTCCTGGTTCTTCGGCTACGTCCTCGGATGGCTCCCGCTATAGGGGTACTGCGATATGTTCGAGCCGTCTCTCGCGAGCGGTTGTGGCGGGCCTGTCCAGTGACGTACCACCTCATCCTTCCCTGGCTCGTCTTCGGGTCGGGCCTCGGCGCGCTGTACGCGCGGATGACGCGCGCCACGCTGATCGACGTGCCCCAGGAGAATTACATCCGCACTGCGCGTGCGAAAGGGCTGTCCGAACGAGCCGTTGTCCGCCGACACGCGTTCCGGAACGCGCTCCGCCGTCCACTACCGGCGGCAGAGCGAGCGTCGACGGACACGCGGGCGGCCCAACCCGCGCCGCCTATCATCGGCGCGTGACGCGCGCGCTACCAAGGAACGCAGAGCTCGCCGACCAGCTCGACCTCCTCGCCGATCTCTCTGAGTTGCTGGGCGAGCAGGGATTCCGCGTCGT
>JBBQPW010000116.1:0-7285 GCA_038216845.1 Gaiellales bacterium
ACAGCCGCTCCGGCGCTACCCCCTCCCCGATCAACCAGGCCGCCCGCGCCGTCAACGTCGTCGTCTTCCCCGTCCCCGCCCCCGCCAGCGCAAGCAACGGGCCACCCACATGCGTCACCGCAAGCCGCTGCTCCCCGTTCAACCCATCCAAAACCGACGGTTCACAAGCAGACGCCAGCGGGGAGAACATACGTTCGTAAGTCTACCGCAGGGGCACCTTCGAATCCAGGCCCCGGCGGCCCGGATTTCCCGCACGCGATGCCAGCGGCTAGTCATCGGCCTTCTCTCCTGGAACTCATGCCATCGAAGCTTGCGGCATGAAGCGTAGAGCGCGGACGCTGACATCATTGAACTTCAAAGCACTTCTAGGAAACGAATGCCTTCCGAACAGATGCGGCTGTCCATCTGTTCGTACCGTGAATCGGTGGAACCTTCTGCGCGTTCAGGTTCTCGGCGATCTCCTCCAGCGACATCCGCTTCCCGAGCATCGCGTTGATCTTCATCCGCCATTGGAAGTCACGTCGGTTGCAGAGCCGATGCGCGAGCCGGACATTGTCGGGGGTGAGATGACCTCCGTGCGTCTTGAGCCGCGGATAGTGGTCGGCCGTCACCTCCCAATCGGAATGCGGCGGTCTCGGCTCGAAGTACCTACGACCCCGGAAGCAGTAGCACTGGGGCATCTCGCAGCGCACGTCGATGATCTGGCCATCCCGGGCCAGTTGTAAGAGGATTCCGGAACTCCCAGGCCCTTCAGCCTCTCAACTGGGGATTCTCCGGCGTCGGCCGGTGCCGCTGGGGTTCTTACTTGAGGGACTTGATCTTCGTCGTTCATGCTCGGGCTCAGTCCTGGAAGGTGGCGACAATCGGGCCATCGTCGCTGATGCGCCGGAGGGAGGGCTCCCCCCGTGCATAGCCGGCGACGAGAGCGGCGGTGACCCCTCGAAGCCAGCCAGTCGCGTAGGCCTCGTGGCTCTACGCTTCGCGGATGTCCTACGAGCCGATCGACGTACCCGACAAGAGATCGTCGCCGACTATCACGATCGCTATCGCACATCCCGTCCTCGAACAGCGAAACCCGAGGATTCATGCCGCTTTGAGCCGATCCCACCGCCGGTCTTCAAATCGCCCCGATTAGGGGTGGCTGTTCAAGCGGTTGCAAGAAAGGGGTGCTCGGCTTCCTCACGTTGCTCCGAACAACGAGCTCGTCGACGACCTGCGAGACCAGGGGCGAGGCTGGGTCCCGTGGGCGCACCTGGGATCGAAGTGGGCCGGAGGGCGATCGCACACGATCCGCTTGGCGGTTGGGCCGACTACTACATGCCGCCGAGACCGTGTCGAGCCCGCTGCATTCCGAAGCGGCCGCCGTGCGCGCCCCGACGCACACGGGATCGCGGCACGAAAGGCGACGCGCACCGCCGTCGCTTCTGCAACGATTGGCGACCGTGGCGTCCGCGTTCGCTAATCCGCCGATCGATGAGGTGGCACTCGCGGTCCAGTTCGCTCCTCAGACCGTCGACTTCATACAGGCGAGCAGGTTCCGTGACTTGATTAAGGGGCAGTTCCCTACCCGTCAAGAGCAACTTGCTAGGCCCCCCATGGGAGAAGACTTCACTGATCCCGCGGTGCGCCCCTCTGTCCATTTTGAGGTGATGAACGCGCCGTCGATGCCTAGATTTTGGTTCGCGTCGGCCGACGAGGTTCTGCTGGTTCAGTTGCAGCATGACTTGCTGGCCTACAATTGGCGTCGTCGTAGTGCGGACGCCGAATATCCCGGATACCTCGCTGCGCGGGCAGGGATAACTGAGATGCTGGACTATCTCAGTGATGTACTTGCCGAAGATGATGAACGCCCCGGAGGGTCGCTCGCCCCTAACTGGTGCGAGGTGACCTACGTGAATCAAATCCCTCCGGCTGAGGGCTCCGATGCTCGCCTGCCGCTCAGCCGTCTGCTGCGTGGTGTCCAGGTCCCGCAAAGAGATGGTGAGCTTCCCGAGACTGATGACGCGCAGATTCAGCTACGGTGGGTGATTCCTGGCGATGACAACTCTCCGCGCGGGCGACTCACGATCGCGCTGATGTCGGCGACCCGGGTTGAAACTGGAGTGCCGATTTGGGTGATGAACCTTTCGGCGAGAATCCTCGCTGCCGATGACGGTGTTGACGGAGCGTTAGAGGCATTTGATGATGGGCACGACTGGGCATATCGCGGCTTTATGGAACTGACGTCGGACGAAATGCACGAGTACTGGCAAACTGAGAGGTCACAATGAGCGCGATTGCCTTACAGACGCCGATCTTCCAATCGAACGCGAGCCTCGATGTACGGCGCCTATTTCGGCTCCCGGAACGCACACAAATCGTGTCGGCAGTGTCGACCGATGACCCCTATGACGTGAAGGTCGAGCCGGGAAATGCCGCATGGTTCGAACCGGCGCTAACCGAAATGATCGCGAACACGGCACTCCAGTCCAACTGGGACTCGTACGGCGGTCGACCGACCTCGAGAGGGATGGTAAACGTCGCCGCTGGGTTTCTCGCCAACTACTTGCCTTTCGATGCGCCCGGGCCCAGCATCGTGCCGCTCGGGGACGGCGGCCTCCAACTGGAGTGGCATGAGGCCAACGCGGACGTAGAAATCACATTCCGGGTCGGCAAAGCCCCCACGATCTACGCGCTCAACCGCGGCACCGGCGCAGAATTAGAGGCACGACTCGTGGACTACGAACGTGCCCGAGCCGTTTTCTCAGGACTCCTCGGCTAGAGGCATCTCCACACACCGCGCGCTGTGTCTAAAGCACACGAGAACGCCGCGATCCCAGTAGCGGACGGTGAGGCTGTCCTGCTCCGCCGGGTGCCTCCCAATAACCTGACACCGGACAAACGCCGCGGGTGTCGTCGCCTTAGTAGTGCGACGTTCACGGATGAGATAGACGAAACGTCTGTTGACCTTGGCGACTGCGTCGAAGACCCCGAACAGACCCTCGCCGGCTTTTCTGTTGACGATGGTTGGGGCGTCGTTCAAATCACGGTTGCTGACGTGCTGGCCGCGGGGGCCACCGTTCATCGGTTGCCGCTCGACGAAAATCCATGTCATGGCATCGTCAGAGTCGCGGGACTTACGCGAGCCCGACACCTCGATTTGTGCGCCGCCGCGAGTTGGGTCATCAGGCCAGAGGGAGCCTGCGACCCCCCGCACATACGCTGAGCATCGGCCGGTCACAACTCCCCTTTAGGTCGGCCACGATTGTAGGATCGTCATTGCACCGATCCTCGAGCGGAATCAAGATCGCTTTGCAGGAAGGCGTCAAGGAGAGCGGCTGCTTGACCTTCGTTGCCGGCAAGAGATGCCCATACCGGTCGAGCGTGGTCAAGGCTAGACCTCGGCTTCGTCTGGGCGTGACATTTCGCGTGACATTGAACCCCTCTGCCTCCCCGCGCGGGCTTCCTGTTAAACGCGAAAACCCCGCGTCCGCAGGGCTTTCTCTGTATGGGCGGTGAGGGACTTGAACCCCCGACATCCTGCGTGTAAAGCAGGCGCTCTACCAGCTGAGCTAACCGCCCGCGGCCCTCGGAGCGTACTCGGTGGCGACTGCGGCCCCATGCGGAGGGACCTCATCTCGCCCGGGCGTCGTATTGGAGGTCGTGAGTGATCCTCGAACCAGGAGGCGGGACATGAGACGTGTCGTGGCGTTGTTGTTGTTCTTGTGTGCAACGGTCGCAGGAGCTGGGCTTCTCACCGCGCCCGCGCAGGCGGACGGTCTGCCGGTGCTCGGCATCGACGTCGGCTCGACAGGCGTGGCGGCCCTGGCCGGAAACGCGCGGTACGTGACGCTGTCGGCAGGTCAACGGACGCTCGTCGCCCGCGTCGACCCCCGCGGCGGCGGCCGCGTGCTCGGCACGCGGCTGCTGAACGGCGTGTTCACGATCCCCGCAGTCGCCTACGACGGCTCCGCGAGCGGACTCTCCGCCGACGGGGGCACCGTGGTGTTGATCGAGCCACGCCAGAGCTTCCCCCGCGCCGAGACGACGTTCCGCATCCTCACCGCCCCACGATTAGGCTTGCTCAGGCTGGTACGTCTGCGTGGCGACTTCAGCTTCGACGCGATCTCGCCTGATGGCGCCCGCATGTACCTGATCGAGTACACGAACCCGACCGACCCGACGCGCTACCTCGTCCGCGCATACGACCTGAGGACCGGCCGGCTGCTCGAGCGGCCGATCGTCGACCCGCGCGAGCGGACAGACAAGATGCGCGGCTCGCCGCTCACTCGCACCACCAGCGCGGACGGCCGCTACGCGTACACCCTGTACGACGGCGCCGGCGGCACCCCGTTCATCCACGCGCTCGACACGAGCGACGGCAGCGCTCGCTGCATCGACCTCGCCGCGCTCGCCGGCAAGAGCCACCTCTGGCAGATGCGCCTCCGGCTCGCGGGCGACGGGCACACCCTCACCATCCGCGGCAACCACACGACCGTCGCGCTCGTCGACACCCTCACCCGAACGATCAGCGTCCCCGCACCGGGGCACAGCGCACCCGCTACAAGCGGGCATGAGAGATTTCCCACCCGTGTTGTCACGGTTGTCGGCGGAGCGATCCTTGCAGCGCTAGCAATCCTCTCCATCGCTCTCCGTCCTCGGTGGTGGGATCGCCGCGCGCGAGGCGCGAAAGCAAACGCAGGCGGGCTGTGAAACAGGAGTAGGCTCATGGGCACACGACCCGAAAGCGAGGTTCACTCGTGCTCCGTCTCGCCACTCGTCACAGCGCGCTTCTGGCGTTCATCGTCCTCTCGGCGCTGGTCCTGCTCGTCGCAGGCTGACGGTGACCGGTGCCCTGCGTGCCAGGGCTCACGTCATGCGCCCGGGAGGATTCGAACCTCCGACCCGCGGATTAGAAGTCCGCCGCTCTGTCCACTGAGCTACGGGCGCGCCTTCCGGACATTGTCGCTGGTCGGGTCGGTTGGAGTGTCAGGAGCCAGTCAACTCGAGCGAGCGGAGCGCCTCGAGCTCGGCGGCGGATGGGGGCTCTGTCACCTCGACATCATCCGCGACCTCAAGCGCCCACCCCGTTGCAGCGCGAACGTCGTCGACAGCCACACCAGGATGCACGCGTACGAGGGTCAGCTCTCCATCACGCGGCTCGATGGTGCCGAGGTCGGTGATGACAGCGCGAACGCGATCGCCCCGGGTCGTCTTGAAGTCCAGCTTCTGGACGAACGCGCGTGGCGTCTGGCGCAGCATCACGTAGACCGTGGTAACCGAGGTCGCGATCTCGGGCGCACCGCCGCCGCCCGGCAGGCGCACTCTCGGCGTTTCGTAGTCGCCTATCACGGTGCTGTTGAGGTTGCCGTGTCGGTCGATCTGCGCCGCACCGAGGAAACCGACATCGATCCGACCAGCTTGCAGCCAGTAGGCGAACATCTCCGGCACCGAGACGACGGCGTCGGCCGTCTCGGCGAGTTCCCCGTCACCGATCGAGAGGGGCAGCCGGGTGGGCTTCGCACCGATCGTTCCGCTCTCGTACACGAGCACGCATCTCGGCGCGTGCGTCCGGCGCGCCAGGTTCGCAGCGAGGCTGGGCAGCCCGATGCCGACGAAGCAGACATCGTCGTTCGTCAGCCTGCGCGCCGCGTCCACCGCCATCATCTCGTCGGCGGTGAACGTCATGTTGGAGTCACTCCGAGGACATGCTCCTGCATCCAGCTCGCGAACGTGTCGCGATCCCGACTGACCGCGTCCCAGGCGGCGTAGGCATCGTTGTCGCGCGGGTAGTAGCCGAGCGCGTACGACGGACGCGCGCCTCCGGGCACTTCGACGACTGCGTCGACGACCCAGGCCGGAAGCACGATCGCGCCGGGGCGCGGCTCGAGCTCGTCGACGATCTCCTCGACCGTGACGATCGAGCGCGCCGACGCAAGCACGGTCTCCTTCTGCACACCGGTAATCCCCCAGAGCTGGACATTCCCTTCCCGGTCGGCCCGCTGCGCGTGGATAACACCGACATCGGGCCGCAGCGCGGGCACCGCGGCGAGTTCTTCCCCCGTGAACGGGCAGGTAACCGTTGCGACGCGGGACCGGGACACGAGATCGTTGCCCTCGTAGCCGCGGAGCACACCAAACGGCAAGCTCGCCGCGCCCGCCGCGTACGCCGCAGCCATCCCCGCGTGCGAGTGCTCCTCAAGCTCGAGCGGCATCGGCCACCCGTTCTCGACGGCGTCGCGAAAGCGGTGCAGCGATCCGACACCAGGATTGCCGCCCCAGCTGAAGACGAGCTTGCGAGCCGAGCCCATCCCGATCAGCTGGTCGTAGATGACGTCCGGCGTCATCCGCACGAGCGTCAGGTCGCGAAAGCCCTGCCGGATCAGCTCGTGCCCGGCGGCGAACGGAATCAGATGCGTGAACCCCTCGAGCGCGACGGTGTCGCCATCGTGGACGAGCTCCCGGACCGCCTCGGCGAGAGTGACCGGCTCGGGCATCTAGTGCTCCGTTTCGGAAGTCGCTGGCCACGGTGGGGAGTGGCCGGGTGTGATCTGGTGGTGCACGGTGCCCGCGCGCGTGCTGGTAGCACGTGTGCGGGTGCTGGGTGCCGCCAGGCGCGGCTGGACGCCGCCAGAGTAGAAGGGAGTTCTGGAATGGAGCACTACTAACGAGCCCGAAGAACGAGCGGTGCGCAGCGGGCGCCGGTCTTCTCGAACACGGGCGCGCCCGTCGCGGTCTTCGGCGTCACGGTCAGCGTCGTCCTCGTCACCTTCACTTCTGAGTACGAGAAGACGTCGGTCGCCGCGCAGCGCATGCCGATCCCGAGCGGTGGCTGCGGCTTGAGGAACAGCGACGTGACGAGATCGCCGAAACCAGACTTGCCGCCGAGCGCCGAGTCGATCTCCTTCGCGTAGGTGTTCGTCGCGACCGGGCCGGTGACGACTTCCCAGATCCCCGTGCCGATCGGGCCGCCGGGCTCGAGCGTCTGTTTTCGCACCTCGCCGATCAGGTTTGCGTGCGTGTCCGTCGTCAGGAAGACGACATTCTTGACGCCCGCGAGGTCGTTCAGCAGCTTCGTGCGCTCGGCCGCGTAGCCCTCCCAGCGGTCGAAGGGCAGTTGGTAGAACTGCTGGATCGGCGTCTCGTTGACGACGACCTTGAACGTCGCGGTCGACCCGCGGATCGCCTTGATGAACGCCGCGTGTTGGCGTGTGCCGAGGAAGGTGCGTGAAGGGTCGTTGATCGCGGCGAGGCACGCGGCGGCCGCGGGCTGCGCGAGCGACGGAATCAGCGCGGCAAAGGCGGC
>JBBQPW010000117.1:0-7222 GCA_038216845.1 Gaiellales bacterium
CGCGCCTTGACGCCCGACTCGAGCAGGTAGTCGGTGAGATCCTCGGCCATCTTCTTCGTCAGCGTCGTCACGAGCACGCGCTCGCCGACCTCCTCGCGCCGTCGGATCTCGCCGAGCAGGTCGTCGATCTGGTTCTTCGTCGCGCGCATCTCCACCTCGGGGTCGACAATCCCGGTCGGGCGGATCAGCTGCTCGGCCACGACGGCAGAGTTCCGCAGCTCGTAGGCGCCGGGCGTCGCCGAGACGAACACCATCTGGTGCACGTGCTCGAGGAACTCGTCGAAGCGGAGCGGGCGGTTGTCGAGCGCCGACGGCAGCCGGAACCCGTAGTCGACGAGGGTTTGCTTTCGTGAGCGGTCGCCCTCGTACATACCGCCGATCTGGGGCACGGTCTGGTGCGACTCGTCGAGGAAGCAGATGAAGTCCGACGGGAAGTAGTCGAGCAGCGTGAACGGGTGCGTCCCTGGCGCCCGCCCCTCGAGGATCCGCGAGTAGTTCTCGATCCCGTTGCAGAAGCCGAGCTCCTTCATCATCTCCAGGTCGTACTCGGTGCGCTGCCGAATGCGGTGTGCCTCGAGCATGCGTCCGTCGGCCTCGAAGAGGGAGACCTGCGACTCGAGCTCGGCGCGCACAACGTCGACCGCCGCCTCGATCGTCGGCTTCGACGCGACGTACTGCGTCGCTGGGAAGAGCGTGAGCGTGTCGAGCTTCGCGTACACCTCGCCGGTGAGCGGATCGAAGTGCGTGATCCGCTCGATCTCGTCGCCGAACATCGAGATGCGATACGCGGTCTCGGCGTTGGCCGGCTGCACCTCGACGACGTCTCCTTTCACGCGGAACCGTCCGCGCCCGAGGAGCGTGTCGTTGCGGACGTACTGCGTGTCGATCAGCCTGCGCAGGATCTCGTCGCGATCGTGCTCCTCGCCCACGGTGAGGGTGACGACGCGCTCCGCGTACTCCTCCGGCGAGCCGAGCCCGTAGATACACGAGACCGACGCGACGATCACGACGTCGCGACGCGAGAGCAGCGACGAGGTCGCCGCGTGGCGCAGTCGGTCGATGTCGTCGTTTCGGGACGAGTCCTTCTCGATGTAGAGGTCGGCCTGTGGAACGTACGCCTCGGGCTGGTAGTAGTCGTAGTAGGAGACGAAGTACTCGACGGCGTTGTCGGGGAAGAACTCGCGGAACTCGTTGCAGAGCTGGGCGGCGAGCGTCTTGTTGTGCGCGATCACGAGCGCGGGCCGCTGCAGCTTCTCGATCACCCAGGCCATCGTCGCCGTCTTGCCCGTCGCGGTTGCGCCGAGCAGCGCCTGGTAACGGTTCCCGGCGGAAAGCGAGGCGGCAAGCTCGTCGATCGCGCGAGGCTGGTCTCCCGTCGGGCGATACGACGCAGTGGTGCGCAGCTCGGGCACCGGTCTAGCGTAGCCGGAGCGCTGCGCCGGATTCCCCGGCTAGGCTGCGAGCGTGACGGAGCGCCTCACCCGCTCGCGGTTGCTCGGCGGGATGGCAAGCATCGTCACCGGCATCGCGCTCGCCCCGGGCTCGGCGCTCGCCGCTCGTCGCGTCGCGCCGCGCCTCGCCAGGGTCAAGGTGGGCAACGGGGGACGGCCGTACGAGGGCGACCGGCCGCTGTTTGCGACGGTCAGCCCCGGAGTCCTCGGCCGCGACAACGCCGTCGTCAGCTTCGAGCTCCTCGAGACGGCCCACGTCCGGCTGGACGTGGTTCGGACCGCGCTTCGCCTGAGAACTGTCATCGCGACCGTCGAGAAGACCTTTGCCGCCGGCACGAACGAGATCGCCTGGACGCCCGACCCCAGCACACCTGTTGGGACGTACATCATGCGACTCACCGTGGAAGCTCCCGGCCGCGTGCCTCGGGTGTACGGCGGGGCGCGCCCGCTCGTGCCCGGTAGGTCGCAGGTGCCGGTCGTGCGCGTGCTGAACATCGAGGCCGCGTGCAACCGTCGCAGCTACGCGCCCGGTGACCTGATCAAGTTGTCCGTCTTCGCCGACGCCTTCCGGTTGACCCTGCAGATCCTGCACTCCGGTCCCGAGGCGGAATACACGCTGCGGAACGACTCGATCAGCGGCGTCCAGGTCGACAAGCTGCTCACGCTGCCGTGGCACCGCAACCACAACGCCCCCGCGCCGATCAAGCTCCGTGTCGGCAGCTGGCAGTCGGGCCTCTACGCCGCACGGTTCATCGCGCCGAACGGCCGGGAGGGCTTCGCGCCGTTTGTCGTGCGACCCGCCACGCTCGGCGCGAGCCGCCAGGCGGTGGTGATGCCAACCAACACCTGGCAGGCCTACAACTTCTACGACGCCGACGGCGACGGGTTCGGCGACACCTGGTACGCGGGAGGGAATCCGCCTGTCGACCTCATGCGCCCCTATCGCGAGCGCGGCGTACCACCGCGCTTCCACCGCTACGACGCCCCGTTCCTGCACTGGCTGAGCTGGGCGGGGAAGACACCCGATTTCCTCTGTGACGACGACCTCGATGCGATGGAGTCCGGCGATCGGCTACGTGAGCTCTACGACGTCGTGGTCTTCCCGGGCCATACCGAGTACGAGACGAGCCATGTGTTCGACGTCATGGAGCGCTACCGCGATCTCGGCGGTCGGATGATCTTCCTGTCGGCGAACAGCTTCTTCTGGAAGGTGAACCGTCGGCCCGACGAGCTGCGCCGTGTCAAGCTGTGGCGCGATCTCAAACGACCCGAGGCCACGCTGATCGGCTCCCAGTACCGCGCGAACGACAACGGCTCCCGTCGTGGGGTCTTCACCGTCGCGAACGCGACGAAGGTGCCGTGGCTCTACCAGGGAACGGGCCTCGTCGACGGGGCGACGTTCGGCACGGAGGCGGGTGGCTACGGGATCGAGATCGACGCAACCACGAAGCGAACGCCGCCGGGAACCCTCGTTGTCGGCGTGATCCTGAACATCTTCGGCCAGGGGATCAACGCCGAGATGACCTACTACGAGACAGCGGCCGGCGCTCGCGTCTTCAACGCAGGTGCGCTCGATTTCAGCGGTTCGGTGATGAACGAGCCGATGCGGACGATGCTCTCGAACCTCTGGAACCACATGGCGAAGGTGGGCTAGTCCTCCGCCACCTCGGGGAGCTCGCGAAGCGTCCGCACCGGCGACGGCACGAGCCAGAGGAACCCGGCGATCGCACCACCCGCGGCGATCCACAGTGTCGGCCGCAGCCCGATCCAGCTCCCGAGTGAGCCTCCGAGCAACGCGCCGATCGGGCGAACGCCGTAGTTCACGACCATGAAGGCGCCCGAGACGCGGGCCCTCAGCCGGTCGGGCACGAGCGCCGCGCTGATCGCACCGGCCGCAATGTCGAGGAGCATGACGCCGAAGCCCGAGCCGAACTCCGCCAGGAAGAGGCAGCCGAGGACGACCCACCGCGGTCCCGCAGCGAGCGGGATCAACAGCAGCGGGGTCGGGAAGACGATGCACCCGAGCATGAGTGTCGGGCCGACCCCCAGCCGCTTCACGATCCTCCCCGTCAGGATCGATCCGAGCACACCGCCGACAGCACCCGCGCCGAGAACGGCGCCGAGCAGCCCCGGCCCGACGCCGAGAACCCGGTTCGCGTACAGGATCACGATCGCGAACAGCATGAAGTTGAAGAAGTTGATCGTTGTCGCGGCGGCAAGCGACGCGCGGATCACCGGGGAGCCGAGGATGTAGCGGATCCCGGCCGCGATGTGCCCGCGCTCGGCTTCCTCGGTGGGCGGCTCGGCCGGTGAGATGCGCGCTAGCGTGAAGGCCGAGACGACGAACGACACGGCGTCGGCAGCCACGGCAACCGGCGCCGAGAGCACCTGTACGAGGAGACCGCCGAGGCTCGGCCCCCCCACGAACGACAGCGCGCGGCTGCCGTTCAGGAGCGAGCTGGCCGCGACGTAGTCCTCACGCGGGACGAGCGAGACGAACAGTGAGCTGTACGACACGGAAAAGAAGACACTCAGCGCGCCGACCAGGAAGCCGACGACGTAGAGGTGGGCGAACGTGAGGGTGTCGAACCCATAGGCGATAGGGATGGTCGCGAGCAGCGCCGCCCGCCCGATATCGGCCGCGAGCATCGTCTGCCGACGACGTCCACGCCGATCGACCCAGGCTCCGGCGTGAAGCGAGAACAGGAGGTTGGGCGCGAGTCCCGCCGCGGTGAGGTAGCCCATCTGGGCCGCGCTGGCGTGCAGCACGATGACGCCGACGAGCGGCAGCGCGATGAAGCTGATCTGGTCGCCGAGGAGCGAGGCGGATTGACCGGCAAAGAAGCGGCGGAACTCGAGGTTCTCCCGCAGCAGAGCGGGGATGATGTCACGCACCCACCCCACGCTAGACAGGCTCTGCAACCGGGCTGGAGGCGCGATAACGGACAACGACCGCAACGAAGTACAGCGCCGACCCGAGCGCGCCGCCGGCGAGACCTACGAATACCGCGTGTGCGCCGAACGTCTGCAGCAGCGGCCCCACACCGACCAGCCCGATCGGGCCGGCAAGAGTCGCAAACGTCAGCACCGCGGTCATCACCTTCGCCCGGAGCGCCTCCGGCGGTCGCGTGGTCATGATCGAGATCAGCGGCGCATTGACGATCGGCTGACCGATCGCTCCCGCGAACAGCGCTGCCACGATCCCCCACCACTGCAGGTGGAAGCCGAGAAGGAAGAGCGGCAACGTGTCGACGACGATCGCGACGCTCGAGAGCTTGAGCGGGTCGAAGCGCCCGATCACCTTCATCGCAACGACACTGCCAACGAGCGCCCCCGCACCCGACGCGCCGACAAACACCCCGGCGATCCACGAGCGCCGGTCGAAGTCCTGGAAGACGAGCACAGGCAGCGAGGCGAAGAGCGCGTTGTAGACCATGTTGCCGACGACGACAGTGATCATCATCGGCCCGAGAAGACCATCCCGGAGGATGTACCGGAGGCCGCCAAGCAGGCCGCCGGACTCGTCGGTTTTCGGAAGCGGCGGCCGGCGCGGGACGAACGCCGCGAGCAGGAAGAAGGACGCGAGGAACGTGCCCGCGTCGACGTAGAGGACGTTCGGTGCCCCGAGCGCCACGATGAGCACCCCCGCTGCCACCGGCCCGAGGAGCCGCGTCAGCTGCTGTGCTCCCTCGACGAACGCGTTCGCCTGCGCAACCGTCTGCTCGTCATCGCCAACGAGCTCGGGCAACGCGACTCGCTGCGAGGCGAAGTACGGCGCGATGAAACAGCCGGTCAGCCCGACGAGAACGAGCAGCACCGGGAACGAGAGCAGGCCGGCCGCATGAAGAAGGGGAATCGAAGCCATCAGCGGAACGCGCGCGAGGTCGCAGATCAGCATCGTCTGGCGTGCCCCGAGTCGAGCCGCGACGCTCCCGCTCGGGATTCCGAGCAGCGCGACGGGCACGAGCTCCACGGCCAAGACGACGCCCATCCGCGTCGGCGAGCCGGTCGTCACGAGCACGAACCACGGCAGCGCGAGGAACGTCATCTGCGAACCCAGCGACGAGACGATCTCGGCGACGAGCAGTGCGCCGAGTCCCGGCCGCCGGAGTAGGGCGCCGACGCTCACTCGGCTCTCGAGCTCAGATGAGCCACGCGCCGTCGCGCTGCACAACCTCACGGTCCAGCTCGATCCGCGACCCAACCACCCGGAGGTCTTTGACGATGTCCCAATGGATCGTCGAGACGTTCGTGCCTCCGAGATCCGGCATGCCGTTGCCGAGCGCGAGGTGCACGGTGCCATCGATCTTCTCGTCGAACAGCGTGTTCTTCATGTAGCGCGTGATGCCCGGGTTGCAGCCGATGCCGAGCTCACCCAGCCGCCGGGCGCCCTCGTCCTGGTCGAGCGTCTCGAGCAGGTACGCCTCGTTCGAGTTGGCCGTCGCCTCGACCACACGTCCGCCCTCGAAACGCAGCCGGATGTTCGAGATCTCGCGCCCCCCATAGACCGCCGGGAACTCCGAGAACGCGATCACGCCCTCGGCGGAGTCCTCAACCGGGCAGCCGAAGAACTCGCCGCCGGGGATGTTCGCGGCTGCCGCGTCGACTTTCATCGTCCGCCCGGCGATGCTGAGCGTCACGTCGGTTCCATCGCCGACGATCCTCACCGTCTCGGCAGCGTCGAAGCGATCGGCGTAGCGCTGCATCCGAACTCGTTCGGCGTCCCAGTCGAGCAGGCATGAGCCGTAGAGGAAGTCTGCAAACTCAGGCGTCGACATGCCCGCGTCCTGGGCGAGCGCGTCGGTCGGGAACTGGCAGCCGACCCATGGCACCTCGTGCTGGAAGATGCGCTCCATCGCCGGCCGGTACGCGGACTGCATCGCGCCGAGCCGCTCTCGCGGCACGCGACTGCCGTCGCGTGTGTTCTCGGGCGCGTCGATCACGATCAAGGCGTCCAAGGCACCGAGGATGTGCTGCTCGATCGGCGCAATGGTGGAGACGAGCTCCAGGGGCGCCTCGAGCAGCCAGGTTCGCGAGGCAACAGATGCCTCGCCGAACGTGATGCGTGGAAGGGCAAACGCCCCGCGACGGGCAATCTGGCGGATCACCTCTTCGACAAGCGGCCGCCCGAGGTAGCTCCCGATCACGACGACCTGCCAGCCCGGCTGCACATCGATGCAGTCCTCGACGAGCAGTCTTGCGTAGTCCTCGATGCGGGTCGGCACGCGGCGATAGTAATACGTACGTACTGTTTTGTAAAGTTCGCCTGTGCCCAAGATCTCGGAGCAGGCGAAGGCCGAGCGGATCGAGCAGATCCTCGCAGGCGCGCGGCGCTGTTTCGCCCAGCACGGGTACGAGGGCGCAACCGTCGTTCGGCTCGAGCGGGAGATCGGTCTCTCCCGCGGCGCGATCTTCAATTGGTTCC
This sequence comes from Gaiellales bacterium, assembly GCA_038216845.1. Classification (GTDB taxonomy): domain Bacteria; phylum Actinomycetota; class Thermoleophilia; order Gaiellales; family Gaiellaceae; genus Gaiella. The sequence continues at coordinate 6,877 of JBBQPW010000117.1, forward strand.
CGAAGAAGGAGGACATCTTCCTCGAGCTCGCGACCCGCGACAACTGGCGCATCAACCAGCTGTGGATCGACGAAGGGTTCGAAGCCGCCATCCAGAGCGTCCTCGCGGAGGATCCCGACTGGCTCGGGGTGTACCTCGGCGTGGCGCACAGGCTGAGGACCGACCCTGCCTTCCGGAAGCGGTGGGCCGACCGCGAGCGCCCGGACGGCAAGGAGCAGCTGATCGCCCGCATGCAACGCGATCAGGCGGCCGGGCTCCTGCGCGACGACCTTCAACCGGAGGAGATCGGCCAGTACATCGGCGTCGTCTTGGACGGTCTCGTGCTCCACGTCGCCGCCGGCTTCGA
>JBBQPW010000118.1:0-7213 GCA_038216845.1 Gaiellales bacterium
ACCGCAATCAGCAACAGGTCGAGGTCGGCGAGCATCGTGGCCCTCTCCTTTGGGTCGACGGCGCGAATAGGCACCGCCGACTTCGACCTGACTACTGCTGGTCCCTACAAAACGGCCAAAGCCGTGGAACTACTCATCTAGTCGGACCACCCTCCCCGGAGTCTTCACGGTGCCGGTGTCGACGGTGATGCGCGGACGTTGTTCGTGAGCTTCCACCGGTGGACACATCGTCACGAACTTGGAACAAACAGGGACAGTCCCTGGTTTTGCGCCAAGAGCGTGACAATCGCTCCACAGCGGGGATTGTGGGCGGCCCGCCGTTCTACTCTGATCGCATGGCGCGCCTCCCTCGCTACGCGCTCGCGAACGGTCGGTGTTTCCATCTCTTCGCGAGGGGTGTCGACCATCTGACGATCTTCCGCGACCGCGAGGACCGGCTGGCCTTTCTCGAGCTGCTGGCCCAGGTCGTCAGTCGCGAGCGGTGGGTCTGTGACGCTTTCTGCCTCATGGATACCCACATCCATCTCGTGGTCGAGGCGCAGCTCGAGAAGATCTCGCACGGCATGCATCGGTTGCTCGGCACCTACGCACGCCGTTTCAACGACCGACACGGACGGGTCGGCCATCTGTTCGGCGACCGGTACGGAGCGCGCGTGATCGACGGCGATACCTATCTGCGCGACGTCGTCGAGTACGTAGTCCTGAACCCGGTACGAGCGGGGATCGTCGATTCGGCAGCCGACTGGCCGTGGTCGGCGTCGCGCTTCGACCCTCCCGGGAGTTGCTCCAGGGCGGATTCGGCGACCTCCGCCGCTACACTGGGCCTCCGTGCCCCGTAACCGCACCGCGCGTACGGCGGTGCTGGGCGTAAGCGTCCGGCGTCCCGCCACAGGCCAGTCGACCTCACGAACGAGCACTGCGCTTCGGCGCCGGGTCATTGTGGGGGTGCTCGTCGTGGTCGCGCTCGTCCTCGTGACGCTGTCGTTTCGCGAGACGAACGGTGGCCCGGTGACGTCTGTCCAGAACGCAGGCGCCGCAGCTCTCCACCCTTTCGAGATTGCTGCGACACGGGTCGCGCGGCCGTTTCACGATGCCTATTCCTGGTTCGACGGGCTTCTCCAGGCGCGCTCGGATCAGAAGAAGTTCCGGGCCGAGAACGAGCGCCTACGCCAGCAGCTCCTCCAGAACGAGTTCGCTGCGAACGAGGTGAAGCAGCTCAAGGCACTGCTGGACTTCAGGGAAGGACCGACGTTTCCGGGCGATTACAACTCGATCTCCGCGAGCGTTATCTCCCGACCGGCGGGTGCCTTCGCGCAGGCGATCATCGTGTCCGCCGGTTCCGCGGACGGGGTCGAGCTCAACGCCCCTGTGGTTAACGGTGACGGCTTGATCGGCCTCGTCACGCGGGTCACTTCGCTCGCATCGCGCGTGACGCTGCTGACGGACGAGCAGAGCGCGGTCTCCGCGCTCGACGCCAAGACCGATGCGGCCGGCGTCGTCGGCCAAGGCCCGGGACTCGGATCGACGCTCGAGCTCGACCTCGTTTCGAAGGACAAGAAGGTCAGCGTTGGAGACACAGTCGTCACCGCCGGCTGGCGCTCGGCCAAGCTCTCGTCGTTGTACCCAAAGGGCATCCCGATCGGTGTCGTGACGAGCGTCGGCCAGACGGACACCGATCTCTACAAGCAGGTGCAGGTGCAGCCGTTCGCGGACTTCTCGGCGCTCGATGCGGTGATCGTCCTCGTGCGCAAGACGGAAACGACGCGATGAGCAACGCCGCCCGCGCCGCAGTTCTCGTCCTTCTCGCGGCGATCGTCCAGGTGTCGATTCTCGCCCCCGTCTCGATTCTTGGCGGGACGCCGGACGCGTTGCTCATCATCATCATCTGCCTGGCGCTGCTTCGCGGCTCGGTCGCGGGTGCGGTGGCTGGATTCACCGGCGGTCTACTCGTCGACATCGCAACGCTCGGGACGCTCGGTGTCACCGCGCTGCTGCTCACTGTCGCCGGCTACTGGGCGGGACGTTATGGCGAAACCACCGGCCGTGGTCGCGCGCACGCCGTCCCGCTGACCGTTGCCGTGATGACCGTCCTCGTCGCTCTCGGCGGGCTGGGGCTCCACTACATGCTCGGCGAGTCGGTGTCAGCCCATCGTGCAGTCGTGACCACGCTCTTACCTGCGATCCCGCTCAATCTGTTCGTCGCGTGGCCGCTGAACAGGCTCTGCCGAGCGCTCGTGCACCAGCCGCCGGCGACAGGGCAGCGCTCGATCGAGGTGCAGGCCCTTGTCTAGCCGACCCTACGGCGACCGGCGCTCGCTCTCGCGACGGTTTCTGCCTCCTGACCCGAAATCGCAGGAGCCATACCGGCTGACCCCGGGGCTCGCGGTGCGAGTCGGCGTGCTGGGCGCCATGGCGTTGCTGATCTTCGGCGTGCTCTTCTTCCGGCTCTGGTCGCTGCAGTTCCTCTCCGGCCCCAAGTACCTCGCCGCCGCGCAGGACAACCAGCTCCGGCTGATCCGTGTCGAGGCGCCGCGAGGCCCGATTCTCGACCGGAACGGGAGAGTGATCGTCGACAACACCGCCGGTACGGCCGTGAAGCTCTGGGTCGGCGACCTGCCCAAGCACGGGCGCTATGACGAGATCCGCCGGCTGGCGACCGTCCTCGACGTTCCCGTCGGCGAGCTCGCGACAAACGTCGACGCGCGCAAGCACGATCCAGTCGATCCGATCACCGTCAAGACCGCCGTCCGCTATGACCAGGTCGCCTACCTGAAGGAACACCAGGTCGACTTCCCCGGCGTCCAGATCGTGCAGACGTATCTGCGGCACTATGCGTACCAGACGATCGCTGCGCAGCTGCTCGGCTACGTCGGTGAGGTGTCGCCGACCGAGCTCAAGTCGCTGTCCGGGTATCGGCCCGGCGACAAGATCGGGCAGGCGGGGGTGGAGTCGATCACGGACAAGTTCCTGCGCGGGGCGACCGGCCTCGCCCAGATCCGAGTGGACTCGGCAGGCCGTCCGCGGAGTGCGCTCGAGCTTCGCCGCAGCGCCCAGCCCGGGAACGCGGTGCAGCTGACGATCGACGTAGGACTGCAGCGTACGGCCGAGCGCGCGATCCGCGACGGCATCGCGCTCGCGCACCAGAACGGCCAGTGGGCGTCAAACGGGGGCGCCATCGTCGCGCTCGACCCGCGGGACGGCGCGGTTCTCGCGATGGCCTCCTATCCGACGTACAAGCCGTCCGTGTGGGTCGGCCGCGTCGACCCGCAGAAGATCGCTCCGCTCGTGAAAGAGCCCGCCGCGGTGAAGGCGAACCATCCCGGCCTGAACCGCGCCATCGCCGGCCAGTACCCCCCGGGTTCGACATTCAAGCCGGTCACCGCGCTCGCCGCGCTGCAGGAGCATCTCCTCTCGCCGTACGAATCGATCCAGTGCACGGGCCAAGCGACATACGGCCTCGACAAGCACGTCTTCAAGAACTGGGATCCGTTCGTCAACGAGCCGATGACCCTGACGACAGCCCTCGCCCAGTCGTGCGATACGTACTTCTACGCTGTCGGCGACCGCTTCTACCAGCGTGGGCCGGCAATGTGGTCACGCCTCCAGGACTGGGCGAACAAGTTCGGCTTCGGGCGCACCGCCGGCCTCGACATCGGCGGTGAGATCAAAGGACTCGTGCCGACGCCGGCCTGGCGAAAGGCGAGGTACGACTCCGCGGTGGGCAAGGCGTGGAATCCGGGCGACTCGATCCAGCTCGCGATCGGGCAGAAGGACATCGCCGTGACGCCGTTGCAGATGGCGCGCTTCTACGCGACTCTCGCGAACGGCGGCAACCTCGTCACACCGTACGTCGTCGCCGGTGTCGATCGCCCGGGCGCCAACGGCCAGGCGCCAGTCGTGCTTCGCCATTTCGCTCCGAATCCGCCTCAGCCGGCCGGAGTCGATCGCTCGGCAGTCGACATCATCGGCCAGGGGCTGTTCGCCGCGACGCACAGCACGAAAGGGACGTCGTCGGGCGTCTTCGGCACGTATCCGGTGCCGATCGCCGGCAAGACCGGAACCGCGGAGAAGGTCGTCCCGCTCCCCGGCTATCCGATTGATCACCTCGAGAACCAGTCCTGGTGGTGTGGCTGGGGCCCGTATCAGCAGTCCGACTATCACGGCCATGGCCCGATCGTCGTCTGCGCGCTGATCGAGAACGGGGGCCACGGCTCGGTCGCTGCGGCGCCGGCAGCGCTCGAGGTGTTCGAGAAGTGGTTCGGCCAGAAGGCCGCATCCCAGGTTCTGGTGAAGACGGACTGATGATCGACTACGCCGGACGATCGCGATCGCGACACCGGGCCGTTCGGGCCGACGCTGTCGAGCTCACGGGGGCGCTGCGACGGCTCGACCTCGTCTTGCTTCTCGCCGTCGCGGCGCTCGTCGGCTACGGCCTGTGGGCGATTACCGGCATCACGCGTTTCGATGTCCCGGGCGATCCGCATTACCACCTCGTCCGCCAGGCGATTGCGGCGGGCCTCGGTGTCATGGCGTTCGGGGTCGCTCTCGTCGCCCCGCCGTCGCTGCTTCAGCGGCACTGGCGGACGCTGTACGGCGGGACGATCGTGTTGATGGTGCTCGTCTACGTCGTCGCGGCTGCGATTCGCGGCTCCAAGCGCTGGCTCGTGCTCGGCCCCTTCCAGTTCCAGCCGTCCGAGTTCGGCAAGACGCTCTTCGTGCTCGCGCTCGCCGGGTTCGTCGCGGAGCGGTCGCGTCGCGCTGGATCGGTGCGCACCGTGCTCGAGGCGATCGGGCTCGGCGTGATCCCGATCGGCCTCGTGTTCATCCAGCCGGACCTCGGCACGGCGATGGTCTACGCCGCTGCGCTCGCGGCCGTCCTGTTCGTGGCGGGAACGAGGTGGACACACCTGGTGGCGCTCGGGGCCGCAACCGCGCTCGTGGTGGTGTCCGTCCTCTGGCTGCTTCCAGCTGCCGGCGTCCCTCTGCTCAAGCCCTATCAGACAGCACGCCTGACCGGGTTCACGAATCCGTCGAGGGACCCGAGTGGCCAGACCTACAACGTGACGCAGTCGGAGACGGCGATCGGAGCTGGCCAGGGCAGCGGCCGCGGTATCTCTGGCGCGAGTCAGACGCGGCTCGCGTACCTACCCGAGCATGCGACAGATTTCGTGTTCGCCTCGTTCGCCGAGCAGCGCGGCTTCTTCGGCGTCGCGATTCTCCTCCTGCTGTATCTGCTCGTCGTCTGGCGTGGGCTGCGCGTCATCACGGTCGCGGGAGACTTCTTCGGCGCGGTCGTCGCGGGCGGGATCGTGTTCGCGTTCCTGTTCCAGGTCTTTGTCAACGTCGGAATGACGATGGGGATCGCGCCGGTGACCGGCATCCCGCTGCCCTTTGTCACGGTCGGTGGCTCCTCGATGGTTGCGAATCTGTTCGCGATCGGCATCCTGCAGTCGATTCACGCGCGTGGGGTTCAGGGCCTGGGGCGCCGCTGATGCCGCTCGGCTTTCGCGCGCGAGATCTACTCGCCACCGTGCGCGAGGCGCAAGGCGCCGCCGCGTCGATCGACCCGGTCGTCGTGATCGGATCTTTCGCGGAGGAGCTCGCGCGGGCTCTCCGTGCCGGAAGCAAAGACGGCCGCGCGCTGCAGGTCGGGGGTGGCCGGGAGCATGCCGCAGCGCTCGTCGTCGTACTTGCGGGCTCCCCGGGCGCGGCCGAGTTGGCGGCGCTCCGAGCGGCCAACCGACAGGGCACGCCGGTGGTCGTCGTTCAGACCGACCTTCGCGAGCGGGTTTCGCTTCCGTACGTTGTTGCCACCGACATCGTGGACTGTCGCCCGGGCCAAGGCTTCCCGATCGCCGCGATCGCTGCGGCGCTCGCCGAGCGACTCGGCCACGACGGTGTCGCACTGGCGTCACAGCTGCCGCTACTTCGCGACGCAGTCTGCGCCGACCTCGTGCGAACCGCTGCCCGACGCGCCGCGCTGGTCGGGATCCTTCCCTGGCCGAAGACCGCGCATTTTCCGCCGATGGCGCTGCTCCAGACGAGGTTGGTGCTCGACCTCGCCAGTGCGTATGGACAGGCGATCGACGCGGAACGCGCTCCGGAGCTGGCGGCGGTCGCCGGTACCGGGCTCGGCCTGCGCGCGCTCGTCCGCCGTCTGCCGAGGCGGGTACCGCTCGTCGGCGGCGTGACCGGCTACATCGGCACGCGCGCGATTGGTGAGGCAGCGCTCAGACGGTACGCCGGCGAGTCCACGAAGTCCGTCCGGCCCGAGAACTCCGTCTGGCCCGAGAACTCCGTCCGGCCCGGGACCTAGGATCGGCGCCGACCCCGAGATTCGAGGGAGGCGCGTGTGGCAGAGACGGAGCTCGCCGAGGAGCTGTTGCAGATCGAAGAGGCCGATGCCTGGTTCGAGTACCTCGAGGCGACGCGCGGTCAGAACGAGACGCGCTACGGCGAGCTCGAGCCATGGGCGTGGGCGCGTCTCAGCCAACGCTTGCGAGCCGTTCGTGGCCGTCGCGCACGGCTCCGCCCCGCTGCCGCATAGCCCTCGAGCCAGGCAGTTGCGATAGCCAGGCGGCGTGTCGCTGCTAGCCTTGGCCATGAGGCTGATGTGAAGGCCGCTGATTTCAACACCCGCTGCGCTCCCTCCATCCAGGCGCCTATCGCCCGGATGGGGTCAGTCCATCTCCGTGGTTTCGCCTACGTCGGTCATTCGGCCGGCCGGTCGGCTGGACGCGGGGCTACCTGCCCGAGCGCGCTTACACGAGGAGACACCCTCTTTGTCCTGGTTTCGCAAGAGACAGAAGAACGCGGAGGCGACCGAGCAGGTCGCCTCACCTACGCCCGATCCCACACACCCGGAACACCAACCACAACCTGAAGAGCTCGCGGCGACGGAGTCGCCTGACGAGACGGTCGAAGCCGACGGCGCGACCGCCGAAGGTAGCGCTGACGCGGCCAGAAAGCGGCGGCGGCGCGGTAGCCGTGGCGGTCGCGGTCGCAAGAAACCCGGTGCGGTCGCCGTGGACGGTAATGGCGCCGACCCGCCGGAAGAGCCCTTAGCAGCGGCCCAGCGTTCGTCTGGTGCTGCGCGCAGGGAACCACGCGAGCGCGCCGCAGCGGGTAGCAGCGAGCGCCGATCGAGCCGCTCCGGCGGCAACGCGCGCCGCAAGCAACCGCCGCGCCGCGCACCGCTCCCAGCTGCGAAGCG
>JBBQPW010000119.1:0-7173 GCA_038216845.1 Gaiellales bacterium
GCAGAGGTCGCGCTCCTGCTGGTGGTCGGGAATCGCTACGGCTACCACCGCGACGAGCTCTACTTCATCCAGGCCGGGAAGCATCCTGCATTCGGCTACGACGACCAGCCACCGCTGACGCCGCTTCTCGGCCGGCTCTCCGCAGCCCTGTTCGGAGACGATCCGCGCGGCCTACGCGTCGTCTCCGCGCTCGCCGTCGCTGCGGTCATCGTTCTCGTTGCGTTGATCGCGCGCGAGCTCGGCGCCGACAGGACAGGGCAGTTCGTTGCGGCCGCATCGGTCGCCGCCTCGACGCTGATCATGGCGGTCGGCCACATCTTGTCGACGACGACGTTCGACCTTCTCTTCTGGGTGCTCACCGCCTGGCTCGTGATCCGGCTGCTCGCCGGCGGGGACGAGCGGCAGTGGCTGCTTGTCGGCCTCGTGGTCGGCGTTGCGCTCGAGAACAAACACCTCGTACTGCTGCTCGTCGCCTCGCTCGCGGTCGGATTTCTGTCGGCGCGGCGGTTCGAGCCGCTGCGCACTCGCTGGTTGTGGGCCGGCGGCGCTCTGGCCGTCGGCCTCTGGCTCCCGAATCTGATCTGGCAAGCCGAGCACGGCTGGCCGCAGCTCGACCTCGCGCGCAAGATCGCGGACGAGGATCCCGTCGGATACCGGCTGCAGCTGCTGCCATTCCAGCTCGTCGCGGCTGGGCTCCTACTCGTCCCGATCTGGTTCGCGGGGTTCCGCTGGCTGCTTCGGACGAAGGAGGCGCGCCGCTTCCGACCTCTCGCGTATGCATACGTCGCACTGCTCGCGATCTCCCTCGTCACGGGCGCGAAGCCCTACTACACGGGAGGGTTGCTCGTTGTCCTGCTGGGTGCGGGAGGCGTCGTCGTCGAGCGCCGGCTCGCGCTCGGGCGAAGCGTCGCACCCGTCCCCGTCGCGCTCGTCGTGTCGGCGGCGGTCTCGATCGCCATCGCTCTGCCCGCGATCCCGGTCGGCGCTGTTCATGCGACGCCGATCCCTACCCTCAACGAGGACGCGATCGAGACGATCGGCTGGCCCCGTTTCGTCCGGAGCGTCGCCGCCGTGTGGCGCTCGCTGCCGCTGGCCGAGCAGCGCACCGCGGTGATCTTCGCCGCGAACTACGGCGAGGCAGGCGCCGTCGATCGCTTCGGGCCGGAGTATGGCCTGCCGCGCGCGTACTCGGGCCACAACAACTTCGCACGTTGGGGCGTGCCGGCCGACGACGCCTCGCCTGTCATCGTCGTCGAATACCACGACCCTCGGACCGCCCCCGAGTTCACCGGCTGCGTCGTGCGCGGTCGGATCGACAACGGCGTCCAGGTCGACAACGAGGAGCAAGGCGGGACGATCGCCGTCTGCCGCCCCTCGCGACCGTGGGCGAAGCTCTTGCCCGAGCTCCGTCACCTCTCACCGTAGACGGGGCGCCATCTGAGCCGCTCTGAGAAGAGCTCTCCGAGCGGCCGGCTCTACCGAACGCGCCTGGATTCGCGCCGCGGCGTATCGGCAAGTCTCGGCGCCGGATGCCCGATCTCGCGTCGGAGTCGCTCAATCAGCTCCGACATGTCGTCCTGCCGGTCGGGGAACGGCTCACCAATGCGCTCGCAAAGCGCTGCCGCGAGCGCAAAGACCTGCCGCACAGTTGGCGGACGATCGCCGCGACGGATCGGTCGCTCCTGCATCCAGCCAGTGAGCCACACGACCCCGCACGAGTCTGTCCCAACTTCGTGCCAAGTCTCGCCGATCCGGTGACGCTATTCGGCAGGCGGGCGGAGCGCGTGGAAGACCGCCTCCTGCGGGTCGCGCAGCATCGTGTCGCGGCCGTATCCGTAATCGGCGGGGGCTGTTCGACGTAGTCGAGGAGGGGATGATGCCGCTGCTCGACTCGCTCGTGCTGCTGCCTCATCTGCGTCGCTTTCTCGTTGCCCGGAACGAGACGATCAAGCGCGTCGCAGAAGCCGACGACTGGGACCGGTACGCCGTCAGCTGAGAAGCTCCGAGTCGTGTTCCTCGAAGATCGCGGCGAAATCACTCCGATCGCCTGCGTGCACCGCTTCGATCAGTCTGTGGATCTGCGGTGTCATCACCAGCAGGTAGCGAGCTGGCTCCGGCAACGGGTTCCAGTAGGAATGCGGCGTTCCACGCGATACGAGGATGGACTCGCCGGCGGCGACTTCGCGCTCCTCGTCGCCGACGCGGAAGCCGAGCCGCCCTTCGAGAACGATCCACGCTTCGTCGCCGGACCGGTGCAAGTGCAACCCGGCGATCGGCCGTCCCGGATGCGCCCCCGGATCGATCCAGTCCACGACCACGAACGACTCGCTGACTATCACCGCACGAGATTACGACATACGATCCTCGCCATGGGCGTGACGCCTGCAACGAGGCGGATTCATCTGCTTCGGCACGCCAAGTCCAGCTGGGACGACGCGACGCTGGGCGATCACGACCGGCCGCTCGCGCCGCGCGGGATCAAAGCATCTGCTCGGCTGGCTCGCTGGATCAGCAGGAGCGACGTCCGGCCGGAGCTCGTTCTGTGCTCGAGCGCCCTGCGGACGCGAGAGACGCTCACGGGGATCGAAGAGGCGCTCGGTTCGCCGCGGGTCGTGGTCGCGGACAGCCTCTACGCAGCGTCAGCGGGGGCACTCGCGCACCGTCTCCGTCGGCTGCCGTCGCAGCTCAGCGAGGTGCTGCTCGTCGGCCACAACCCAGGCCTCGCCGACCTTTGCCAGCTGCTGGCTCAGCAGTCGCCCGAGAAGGAGCAGCTCGCCGAGAAGCTGCCGACCGGGGCGCTCGTGACGCTGGAGACGCATCTGGATTGGGCGGATCTCGTGTCGGAGTGCGCGACTATCACCAACCTCGTCCTGCCGCGTGAGCTCGGCTAGCGCGAGATCAGGGAACCCGGTAGGCCATCAGGATCGCGTCGACCGCGGCTCCATCACGGAGGTAGTGCGCGAACCGAAGCCCTTCGCGTTCGAAGCCGAACGCCTCGTACAGCGCGATCGCTGGCTCGTTCCACAGGAAGACGTGGAGCTCCAGCTTGTGAACGCCAGCCGTCCGCGCCCACGTCACCGCCTGCTCGAGCAACGCCCGCCCGATACCGCGCCGCCGATGGCTGGCCGCCACCATCAGGCCGAGATCGGCGACATGGTGGCTCGCCGGATGCGGGTCACGCGCGAGCGACAGGCGGCCAACGATCGTGTCGCCGTCGACGACGACGTAGACCGCGGCATCCGGATGGCGGCGGACCGAGCGCAGGTAGCGCCGCTCGTCCGAGACACTGCGCCAGGTTTCCGTCGTCAGCAGCCACGCGCCCGCCTCGCTCCCGATGACGGCGGAAAGCTCGCACAGCGCCGCCGCGTCGCTCGGTTCGGCCTCGCGGATACGAATCACGCGACCACCACGCCACGGCCGCCACGCCGCGGATCGCCGGCCGCAGCGAGCGAACCGTCCTGCCGCACCTCGACCGCCGAGACTCCACCGAAGAACAGGTTGCGCCCGTTCCAGCGCACCACGCTCGATGCACCTGTCCGCTCGAGGTGGTCGACCTCGGAATCGGGCCAGCCGCCCTCGACATGCGCGACACCGCCCTCCACGTGGACGCGGGGCGCGTCGATCGCCTCGGCGACCGGCCGCCCATTCCCAACGACGCGGTACGCGACTTGTGCGATCGCGCCTGCGAGCCGCACCGAGCCGGCGCTGCCCAGGACGAGTCGCGGCCGGTCGCTCACGAGAACAAGCGTCGGCGTCATCATGCTCGGCAGTCTCGATCCCGGAGTCCGCTCGACGTCGCCGATGACGTCGAGCTCGCCGAGCATGTTGTTCAGTTGCGAGCCGCCGCGAAACACGCCCGACCCCGACCCGAGCGTCGCCGACAGGGCGGCGGCACTTCCGGCCTCATCGACCACTGAGATGTGGGTCGTGCCCGTGATGCGTGTCGGCGATGGCGGGCTTGCATACGCGCTGCCGATCGCGGCAGCCATCTCGCAGAGCCCCGCCGGCTCGGCGATATCGAGGAGGTGGAGGATCCCGGCGACGATCGCACCGCCCTTCGACGGGCTCGGAACGGTGAGAACTGCGGTGTCCCGGAAACGGGTGCGTCGTGCCTCGAGCTGTCGTGGCTCGTAGGCCGCGAGGTCGAGCCCGAATTCCGGTAGCAGCTCTGCTGCGACGGCCGACCCGCGATCGCGGATCGCCTCGAGGGTCGGGACGAGCGAGCTCGTGTCGACCCGGGACGAATCGCCGTAGACGGCGCGACCGGCTTTGGTCCGCTGCAGGATCGGGACGAGGATTTCGTGCAGGAAGGCCTGCCCAGCGGTCGCCTCGACACCGACCTTCGCGAGGTCGAGCGCCGGCTCGACGAGCTCGGCCCAACTACGGGAGCCGAACTGCTGCGCAACCTGGGTCAGCCCATGCAACAGACCTGGTACGGCGACCGCCCCTTCACCGATGTGGAAGGTTTGCGTGGAAGCGTCGGCGAAGTCGATGACCACCTTCTCCATCTCGCCGAGCAGGACGCTCGGCACAGCGAAGAAGCAGTCGAGCATCGTCGTCTCGCCGGCGACATGAACAAGAAGGAAGCCACCGCCTGTCGGCCCCGTCAGCGGGCCTTCGGTGACGAATGCGGCGAGCGCGGCAGCGATGAGCGCGTCAACCGCATTCCCTCCCGATGCGAGAACGCCGGCCCCCGCCTCGGCTGTCAACGGATGCCCCGCGGCGATGGCGCCTCTCACGCGCGTTCTACTGGCGGAGGAAGCTCGGCAGCTCCGAGTCGCCACCCGACGAGCTCGTTGTGCGCGAACGCGAACGCTCGTCGGTGTCGGCGAAGCTCGGGACGATCGGGCGGCGCCGGCCGCCGCCGAGGCCGGTCGCGACGACCGTCACCCAGACCTGGCCGTTGAGCCGCTCGTCGACCGTCGCGCCGAAGATGATGTTGGTCTCGTCCATCGCCGCCTGCCGGACGACCTCGGCGGCCTCGTGGACCTCGAGCAACGTGAGATCTTCGCCGCCCGCGATCGAGAGCAGGATGCCCTTCGCGCCGACGATTGCCGTGTCGATCAACGGTGACCGGAGAGCACGCTCGGCGGCTTCGCGGGCGCGGTTGTCGCTCTCCGAGTAGCCGATGCCCATCAGCGCAGAGCCGGCATTCGACATGACGGTGCGCACGTCGGCAAAGTCGAGATTGATCAGGCCCGGCATCGTGATCAGGTCGCAGATCCCCTGCACGCCTTGACGGAGGACGTCGTCGGCGATGCGGAACGCGTCGAGCATCGACGTCGAGCGGTCGAGCACCTCGAGCAGCCTGTCGTTCGGGATCACGATCGTCGTATCGCACGCGGCGCGCAACGCCTCGACCCCGGCATCGGCGGACTGCCGCCTGCGGGTGCCTTCGAACTTGAACGGAGTCGTGACGATCCCGACGGTGAGAGCACCGACCTCGCGCGCGATCCGCGCGACCACCGGCGCCGCACCGGTGCCCGTTCCACCGCCTTCCCCCGCGGTGACGAAGACCATGTCCGCCCCACGCAGCGCCTGCTTCATCTCGTCGTGGCTCTCCTCGGCGGCGCGACGGCCGGTCTCGGGGTCGGCGCCCGAGCCGAGGCCTTGCGTGAGCTCCTGGCCGATGTGGATCTTGACCGGCGCATCGCAGAGCGCAAGCTGCTGCGCGTCCGTGTTGACGGCGACGAAGTCGACCTGCGCGATGCCCGCGTCCATCATCTGGTTCACGGCGTTCAGACCCGCGCCGCCGACGCCGACGACGCGGATCACGGCAAGGTACGACGTGACGTCCGCGTGCTGCGAGATCTCGAGTCGGGGCGCGGAGCCCGGCATCGGCTGCAGGAAGCGGCTCGCGGGCGGCTCGTACGGGCGCTCGCGCGGCGGCGGCACGGGCTCCGGCTCGACGGCGATCACGGGCTCGGGCTCGACTGCGAGCTCGGGCTCGGGCTCGATGGCTTCCGGCTCGGGCTCGGGCTCGGGCTCGGGCTCGGGCTCCGCCTTCGCCGGGATGATCACCGTCTCGTCGTTGAAGTCGTAGACGTGCTCGACGGTCGCCTCGAGAAGCGTCTCGTCGCGAGCTGCGGCCGGCTTTGTTGGATCGGCGGCCGCCTCGTCGCCTGAGCGCTGAGCCGCCTCGGTCGCGCGGAAGAGCTCGGCCAGCGGCCCCTCGCGCATGCTCGCTCGCTTACGCGCCACTGCCGGCTTCTTCCTTCTGGCGGGCCGCTTCCTTGGCGCGAATCTCCTTCGCGAGATCCCGGTACCCCTCGGCAGCTGAGCCGGTCGGGTCGTACTTCAGCACCGAGCTGCCCTTCACGGGAGCTTCGGCGTAGCGGACCGTCTTGCGGATCCGCGTCTTGTAGACGAGCTCGCCGAAGTTCTCCTCGAGAATCTCGATCGCCTCGCGCGCATGCAGCGTACGCCCGTCGAACATCGTGGCGACGATCCCCTCGACCGCAACCCGTGGGTTGAGGTTCTCGCGCACCATGGCCAGCGTGTTCTCGAGCTGGACGAGCCCGCGCAGCGAGAGGTACTCGCACTGCACCGGCACGATCACGCCTGTCGCGGCGACGAACGCGTTGATCGTGAGCAGGCCGAGCGAGGGCGGTGTATCGACGAGGATAAGGTCGTACTTGTCACGCACCTCGACGAGGGCTTTCTCGAGCGCACGCTCGCGGCCGATCATCGCCGCAAGCGCCAACTCGGCACCGGCGAGATCGATCGACGAGACCGCCAGATCGACTTCCCGCTTGTGGATGATGTCCGACAGCGGAACCTTGTGGACGAGCACGTCGAACATCGACCGCTCGATCGAGTCGGGGTTCAGGCCCTGGCTCATCGTCAGGTTCCCCTGCGGATCCAGGTCGACGAGGAGCACGCGGTAGCCCATCTCGCCGAACGCGACACCGAGGTTGAGCGTCGTCGTGGTCTTGGCGACGCCGCCCTTCTGGTTCGCGAACACGAGGATGCGTACGTCCGTCGAGCCTTCGCTGACGGCCGGCACTGCGTCTGACGCGACGGGATCGGTCACGGGCTCAAGCGCGAGCTCGGCGACCGGATCAGGTTCGCTCGGCTCGGGCTCGGACCGATCGTGCGGTCGCGGCAACAGACGCATCAGGCCCATGGTGCCTGACGTTCAAGACGGCCCGAGTCTTTCCTGCGTAAGAAACT
>JBBQPW010000120.1:0-7169 GCA_038216845.1 Gaiellales bacterium
CCGATGGACGCCGGGCACGATCACGGCCTCTCGCGGGCGCGCATCCTGCGGCAGATCGACACGAGCCTCGCCCGGCTCGGCAGCGAGCGAGTTGCCCTCTACATGGCGCACGACTTCGACCCCGATGTTCCACAGGAGGAAACGCTGCGCGCCCTCGACTCGCTCGTGCGCGTGGGCAAAGTCGGTGCGGTCGGCGCTTCGAACTTCGACGCTGAGCAGCTCGCCGAGGCGCTCGAGATCTCACAGCTCGAAGGGTTCGCCCGCTACGAATGGGTGCAGAACTCGTACTCGCTGCTCGACCTGGCCGACGTCGAGACGGTTCTGCCACTCGTCCGTGACCGCGGCCTTGGGTACGTCCCGTTCAGCCCGCTCGCTGGCGGTTGGCTCACCGGCAAGTACCGCCGCGGCAAGCCGTTTCCGGCCGGCTCCCGCATGACCCAGCGCCCGGATTCGTACGCCGAGTACACCACCGACCGGGTCTTCGACGCTCTCGAGATCCTCGGAGCCGAAGCGACGGAACGCGGTGTGTCGATGGCTGGCCTAGCTTTGGCCTGGCTGCTCACCCAGCTGGAGGTCACCGGCATCGTCATCGGGCCTGGTCGCGCCGATCATCTCGCGCCGGCCGTCGAAGGGCTCGGACTGAAGCTGACCAGTTCGGACGTATCCCGACTGACGGAGGTCTTCAGATGAGCTACCTCGCTCTAGGCTCGGTCTCGGGGGAAACCTCCCGGTTTACCCCACGCCCCCTTCCCCACGTTCATGGGCAGAGGGTCGACCCATGAGCGTGCTCGTCCTCTCCGACGCTGAGGTGCGCGGGCTCCTCGACATGGAGTCGTGCATCGATTCGATGGCTGATGTATTGGCCGCACTCCAGCGGGGGGAGCTCTCGATGCCGCTTCGGTTCATCTTCCGGCCGGAAAGCGCGGCCACGCTCATGGGGTTCATGCCGGCCTACCGCGGTGGTGGCTCACCGGTGTTCTCCCTCAAGGAGATCGTCATCGCGCCAGGCAATTCGGCGCGAGGGGCCGATCCACACCAGGGAGCGGTGATGCTGCACGATGGAGAAACCGGCGAGCTGCGCGCGCTGCTCAATGCGTCTGCAATCACCGAGATCAGAACGGCGGCCGTATCAGCGGTTGCGACGCGGCTTCTCGCGCGGCCGGACTCCCGCGTTGTCGCAGTGATCGGCGCGGGCGTCCAGGGCCGGTCGCACATCGCTGCCATGCGCTGCGTGCTACCGGGCGCCGAGGTTCGGCTCTGGAGCCGAGGGGCAGCTCGAGCCGCCGAGCTCGCAGAAGCGACGGGTGTCACGCTCGTCGGAACGATCGAGGAGGCCCTTGCCGGAGTTGATGTGGTCTGCACGACGACGTCGGCTCGCGACCCGATCGTCTCGCGAGACCTGCTCGGGCCAGGTCTCCACGTCAATGCTGTTGGCTCGTCGATCGCGTCGGCGCGCGAGCTCGATTCGGCGAGTGTCGTCGCTTCGTCGCTGTTCGTCGACCGTCGCGAGTCGACGGTGAACGAGGCCGGCGACTACCTCTTCGCCGTGGAAGAGGCAGGTATCGGGCCCGACCACATCAAGGCCGAGCTCGGCGAGTTGCTCGAAGGCATCCATCCCGGCCGCACCTCCGACAACGAGCTGACGTTGTTCAAGTCGCTCGGTCTCGCAGTGGAAGACCTTGCGGCGGCGGAGCTCGTGGTCGGGCGAGCACGGGAGCGCGGGATCGGCACCGAGGTCGAGTTCTGATCCCGCTTGCCGAGATCGAGCGCGCGCGCGACGTGATAGCAGGCGACGCGATCCGCACACCGCTGGTCCGCCTCCAGGTCGACCTGCCGGAGACGGAGATCTGGCTGAAGCTCGAGTGTCTGCAGCCGATCGGCTCGTTCAAGATTCGCGGCGCTGCCAACGCGATCCGGCAGGCGCCGCCCGAAGCCATCACACGAGGTGTCCTCACGACGAGCGCGGGCAACATGGCCCAGGGTGTCGCGTGGATCGCACGAGATCTTGGTATCCCCGCGACGATCGTGGCTCCGGATCACGCGCCCGACACGAAGATCGCCGCGATCGAGCGCCTCGGCGGACGGGTGATCAAGGTCCCGTACGAGCGCTGGTGGCAGGCGATGGAAGAGGGCTCGTACCCCGGCGTCGAGGGATTGTTCGTCCACCCTGTGATGGACGAGAAGGTCATGGCCGGAAACGGCACGATCGGCCTCGAGCTGGTGGAACAGCTCGGAAGCGGAGAAGGGGACAGACTGAAGTCAGTCCCCTTCACTGTTCTCATTCCCTGGGGCGGAGGAGGTCTGACGACGGGAATCGCGAGCGCGCTTGCCGCGCTGTCTCCAGCGACAAAAGTCTACGTCTGCGAGCCGGAAACAGGGGCGCCGGTCGCGGCGACGCTCGCCAATGGCGGTGTCCCCGTCGCGGTCGACTACCGTGCCTCGTTCGTCGACGGATCGGGCTCGAAAGCATTGCTACCGCCGATGTGGGAACGGGCGCGCGGGCTGCTGGCCGGTTCGCATGTGGTATCGCTCGACGAGACTGCGGCCGCGGTACGGCTCCTCGCCGAACGAGCTCGCGTCATCGCGGAGGGCGCCGGAGCGCTTGCGCTCGCCGCGGCGATGTCGGGACGCGCAGGTACGGGCCGCATCGTCTGCATCGTCTCGGGCGGGAACATCGACTCGTCGAGGCTCGCGACGATTCTCGGCGGCGAAACGCCGGCCTAGAGGCTTGATGTGAAATCGAGGCCCCTGCGGGGCCGTTCCGGGCCAAGCATGGGCGGCCTGGCGTCCGCAGCGCAGGCCGGTGGCCTGCGCAAGGGCGACAAGACGGCCAGGCGCCGTGCCTGGGGCGGCATCCGCTGGCCCAACCTATTTCACATCAAGCCCCTAACAGCCGCGTTGGAACGTCACCGAGCGCGCCACCTTCGCCCACTCGAGCGGCACGGCTGCAGCTTTATGCCACCAGGTTCCGGCGTCGGTCCCGCGCATGATCAGCGTCGCCTTCGTGCAGCGACCGAAGAGCCGCTTTGCCCGATACAGGTGGTAGCGGGACGAGACCACGATCAGCGACAGCCAGTGGTTCCGAAGCGCGAGATCCGCCGCCAGGTGCGCTTCGCCCCGGGTGGAGAAGGGATCTGCGTGCTGGCAGATCAGCTTGTAGTCGCGCGGCTTCGCGTCGCGGCACAGGCGGTAGCGCGCGGGGTCGTCCGAGGCACTGGTCTCAGAGACGACGAGCGTCTTCGCGGCGTGTTGGCGCATCAGGTCGAGCGCCACGGGCAGGCGGCTCCTGCTCCCGGCGAGCACGACGACCGCGTCGGCCGCGTGCGTCGGCAGCCGGTCGTCTGCGCGGAGAAGAAACAGCCAGATCCCTAGCCCGTAGAGCGCGGCCGCAGCGATGACCAGGAGCGAGAGGAGTTGTCGCATCGGGTAGACATTCGCCGTGCGCACAATTACGCCTGTGGCGCTTCGCCGCCTCGTCGTCGACGCCCAAGGCTACGCAGCGCGTCGGAGGACAGCGCCGACCCGGGAGGTCGTCGAGACGATCGGGCGCCTGTCGTGCGTGCAGCTCGACTCGATCTCGACGGTCGACCGCAGCCACCGGATCGCGATCTCGTCCCGCACCGGGACCTACAAGGCCGGCACTGTCCCGAGGCTCCTACGCAGCGGCCGCGTCTTCGAGTACTGGGCGCACGAGGCGTGCCTGCTCCCGGCTGCGGACTGGCCGCTTTTCGCCGCGGCCATGCAGAACGGCGGGCGCCGCTGGTACGGCGATGTGGAACGGACACATCCGCATCTCGCCGACGAGATCCTGGACGAAATCCGCGTCCGCGGGCCGCTCGGCTCGCGTCATTTCGAGGGCTCGACCGAGGGCGGAATGTGGAACTGGAAGCCTGCAAAGGCGATGCTCGAACGCCTGTGGAACACGGGTGCGCTCGTGACGGCCGACCGTCAGGGCTTCCAGCGGCTCTACGACCTGCCCGAGCGCGTGCTGCCGAAGACGGTTCTCGACGCACCGACTCCGAGCGAGTCCGAGCGCCTGCGCGCGCTCACGCTGAAGGCGGTCTCAGCGCGTGGAGCTCTCACCGAGGCGGGCATCGTGGAGCACTGGAGATTGAAGGGCGGCGTTGCGCGAGTTCGCTCGACCGTCGACAGTCTTGTCGCCGACGGCCTGCTCGAGCGGGTTCAGGTCATCGACGGCGGCGCGTCCGTCGTCGTCCGAGCCGGAGAGGAGCTCGATCGTCCGGCACCGTCGGCAGCCGTTCTGCTGTCCCCGTTCGACAACCTGCTGTGGGATCGGCCGTTCGCGCGCCGCGTGCTCGGCTTCGACCACCTGATCGAGGTCTACAAGCCTGAGCCGCAGCGTGTGTACGGCTACTACGTCCTGCCGTTCCTCTGGCGCGACCGGATCGTCGGCCGCGCCGACCTGAAGTCGGATCGCGCCTCCGGGACGCTGCTCGTGAAGGCGTTCCACCGCGAGTCGGGCGTCCGAGCGTCCGGCGCGCTCGACGACGCGTTCGACCGTGCGCTCGACCGTCTGCGGGCGTCGATCGGCCTGGAGCGCGTGCGGCGATGAGACTCATCTCGACGGAGGAGGCCCGGCGGATCGCGCTTCGTGCCCAGCTTCTGGACGGCTCGGTAACCGGCGTGCTGGAGACGGTTCGCCGTCTGGGCTTCCTGCAGCTCGACCCGATCGCGACCGTCGCCACGCCACAACGACTCGTTCTCTGGAGCCGGCTCGGCGCCTACGACACGGCCGAGCTCGACCGCCTGCTGTGGGAGACGAAGGAGCTCTTCGAGTGGGACGCGTTCGTCAGGCCGATCGAGGAGCTACCGCTCGTCCTCGGGTTCCAGCGCCGCTGGCGGCAGTCCACCCGCTACAAGAGCGAGCGCTGGGTACGCGGGTTCCTCGCCGAGAACCGAGCCTTCCGCCGCTACGTCCTGCACGAGATTGCGGAGCGGGGCCCGCTGCTCTCCCGAACGCTGGACGATCGCGCCAAGGGCGAACCGCGCGATCACCGGTGGTGGGGCTCGCGTCGCGTCGGCCTGATGCTGGAGGCGCTGCACGTGCACGGCCACATCGCGGTCGCCGGGCGCCGGGAGGGACAGCGGCTGTGGGATCTCGCCGAACGCTGGTATCCGGAGACGACGGCATTGTCGATCAAGGCCGCGGAAGCGCACAACGCCGAACAGCGATTCCGCGCGCTCGGTGTGCGACGCGTCGCTCAGGGATGGGAGGCGCATCGCGACGCCGTCGACGGGCCGATCCCACCTCGGACGACGTTCCTCTCGCCGTTCGACCGCCTGATCCACGACCGGAATCGCGCTGAGGCGCTGTTCGGTTTCCGCTACCGCCTCGAGATGTACGTACCGCCGATGAAGCGTGAGTTCGGCTACTACGTGCTGCCGATCCTGCGCGACGGGCAACTGATCGGCCGGCTCGAGCCGGTTTTCGATCGACGCCGCGGAGTGCTCGAGATTCGCGGGATCTGGGCGCAGCCGCGCGCTCCCGCAGCTGCCGGCTCCGACATTGCGCAGGCGCTATGCGAACTGGCCGGTTGGCTCGGCGCCTCGGAGATCAACTTCGGATCGCCACTCCCGCGAGCGTGGGCGCGCCCCCTGCGCGCCGCGATCTAGGATCAGCGACATGGACTTCGAGACGCGAGCGATCCACGCAGGTCAGGAACCGGATTCCGCGACAGGTGCTGTCACGACGCCGATCTACCAGACCTCGACGTTCGCGCAGGAGGCGGTCGGCGTCCACAAGGGGTACGACTACGCGCGCGTCGCGAACCCGACCCGGACCGCACTCGAGGAGTGCCTGGCCTCGCTCGAGAGCGCCGAGTTCGGCCACGCCTTCTCATCCGGCCTCGGTGCGACGACGACGATCATGCACCTCGTCGATCCGGGCCAGCGCGTCGTCTGCGTAAACGACGTCTACGGCGGCACCTACCGGATGTTCTCGCAGGTCTACGAGCCGAAGGGCTACCGCTTCACATATCTGACGCCCGCGGAGCTTTCCGATCCATCTGCGGTGGCCGCGCACCTCGGTGACGACGTCGCGCTCGTCTGGATCGAGACGCCGACCAACCCGCTGCTGAACATCGTCGACATCGGCGCCGTTTCGGACGCCGCTCATCGGGTCGGCGCCAAGGTCGTCGTCGACAACACCTTCGCGACGCCATATCTGCAGCGCCCGCTCGAGCTCGGCGCCGACGTCGTCGTCCATTCGACGACCAAGTACATCGGCGGCCACTCCGACGTGATCAGCGGCTTCGCCGCGACGAGCGACACGACGATCTCGGAGCGCCTCCGGTTTTTGCAGAAGTCGCTCGGGGCCATCCCCGGTCCGTTCGACGCGTGGCTCGTCTTGCGCGGTGTGAAGACGCTCGCGGTGCGGATGCGTCAGCACTGCGCAAATGCCCGCGCCGTGGTCGAGTTCCTCAGCGGCAATCCGCGGGTCGAGCACGTCCTCTACCCAGGCTTGCCGGACCACCCCGGACACGAGATCGCGGTACGCCAGATGAGCGACTTCGGCGGAATGGTCTCGTTCCTGGCCGCGAGCGAGGAGGAGGCCGTTGCGCTCGTCGCGCGCACAAAGGTGTGGACGCTCGCCGAGAGCCTCGGTGGGGTCGAGAGCCTGATCGAGCATCCGTTCCGTATGACGCACGGCGCCACGTCCGAGTCGGAGTTCGCCGCGCCCCGCAACCTCGTGCGCCTCTCGGTCGGGATCGAGTCGGCGAACGACCTCGTGACCGACCTCGCGCAAGCGCTCGCCAACGGCTGACTCCCAACCCTATGGGGGCGAGCGGCAGCTCACCGTAGAAGGGGTGGTATCCCCCGAAGGCTGAAGCGTCAATTCCGCGCTCGCGGAGCATCTGAACGAGCTCATAGCGAGCCGCGCGGAAGAAGTAGAGCGCTGTGTCAGCGTCGGTATCGCCAAGCTCCGCGTAGTGATCGTACTTCGCTATGCGAGCCGAATAGTCGTCGTAGTCAAACCCAAGCATTGCCGCCCGCAGCTTCTCGCGCTGCTTAGCGTTCTCGGGGATCTGTCGGAAAAGTCACCAACGACCTTCTGGAACAATGGTGCGCAGCCGCCTCGCGGCCGACTCTCTCCAGTACCTCAGTCGACAGGACCACTTCGCCGGAGGTCGTCGCTTGGTCAGAAAGCG
>JBBQPW010000121.1:0-7156 GCA_038216845.1 Gaiellales bacterium
TGGCGATACCGCCATCGTCTCGGCTCGAACCTCGCGCCAGACGGGAAGGTACAGCCGCTACGTCGACACCTATCAGCGCCGCGGCGAGGACTGGCTTTGCATCCACGCCTGCGTTTGGCCGCTCCATCAAACCGCCTAAGGACATCGTCCGCAACTCACCGCCCTACACACGGGACGTGGCACGGGACGTGGCACGGGACGTGGCACGGGACGTGGGCCTGGGCTCATCGATCAAGCTCATCGAAAAGTTCATGGGACCGATTCGTGCGCAGGAGGCACGCTCGCGAACGCGAGCGCTGAACCCTCCAAACCACGCTACATACCCATCGAGTGGTAGCCGGAGTCGACGTACAGCGTCGTCCCGGTCACGTTCTTTGCGTCGTCCGACAGGAGATAGGCGGCGGCCGCGCCGCAGTCGTCGGACTCGATGTGGCGATGGAGCGGCGCCCGCAGCTCGAACATCTCCTCCATCGTCGTGAAGCCGGCGATCGACCGCGCGGCCAGCGTTCGGACAGGCCCGGCAGAGATCGCGTTTACCCGGATCGCCTTCTGCCCGAGATCCCACGCGAGGTACCTGACCGACGCATCGAGGGTCGCCTTCGCGACTCCCATGACGTTGTAGTGCGGCACCGCGCGGACGCCGCCGAGGTAGGTCATCGTCACGATCGAGCCACCTCCACGGGATTCCATCAGCGGCTCGGCGGCGCGTGCGCAGGCGACGAGCGAGTAGGCCGAGACGTCGACTGCCATCCAGAACCGATCGCGCGGCGTGTCGGTGAAACGCCCTTCGAGATCTTCAGCGGCCGCGTAGGCAACCGAGTGGACGAGGATGTCGAGCCCGCCGCCGAACGCCTTGCCGGTCTCGACGAAGACACGTGCGACGTCCTCGTCGGAGCGCACGTCGCACTCGGTGACGAGCTTCGCATCGACGGAGGCAGCAAGCTCGCGGACGGTTTTCTCGATCCGCTCGCCCTGGAAGGTGAATGCGAGCTCGGCGCCCTCTTCGTGCAGGCGCTTCGCGATGGCCCAGGCGATCGACCGGCGGTTCGCGACGCCGAAGACGAGCGCCTGCTTCCCCTCGAACCGGCCGGCCATGGCGGCGATCCTACTAGTCTCAGGGCGTTGCCGGAGCTACCGCCCAGTCTTGCTGCAGGCCTCGATGGGCTCCTCGACCTCCATGATCGGCGCCGCCTTGAAGCGGCGGCGACGCGGCTGTCGGAGACCTACCGTGCGCAAGGAGCAGCTGCGTCCCGCGCCGCCCGGACCGCCGAGGATGTCGCCGCCTACGCCGCCTACCGGGCACCGGCGACCTTCGCCGCGGTCGAGGACGTCCTCAGGCGAATCAGCCTCCAACGACCCGGCTGGCAGCCCGGGTCGGTGCTCGACGTCGGCGCAGGCCCCGGGGGCGCGTCCTGGGCTGCCGCCACTGTCTGGTCCGGAATCGCGCGGTTCACGCTGCTCGACGCCGAGCCCGAGATGATTGCACTCGGACAGCGGCTCGCTGAGACCGCCACGGTATCGGCGCTCGCCGAGGCTCAGTGGGTGCGCGCTGACGCAGCGGATGACGCCCAGGAGCCCGCCGAGCTCGTCCTCGCGTCGTACGTTCTCGGCGAGCTCGCCGACGGCCACATCGACCGAGCGGTGCGAAGGCTCTGGGAACACACCGCTGACACGCTCGTCCTCGTCGAGCCGGGCACGCCCGCCGGCTACTCTCGGGTGATCGCGGCGCGCGACGCCGTCCTCGCCGAGGGAGGCTTCACGCTCGCGCCCTGCCCGCACGACTCAGCCTGCCCCCTAGTCGGCGACGACTGGTGCCACTTCGCCGTCAGGCTGCCTCGGGGAGAGGCCCATCGCGTCGTGAAGGGGGTGTCGCGCGGCTTCGAGGACGAGAAGTTCTCCTACGTGGCGCTATCCCGCTTCCCGGCGGCCAGGCCCCGCGCCCGGATCATTCGCCCGCCGCTCGTCAGATCGGGCCACATTCACCTGGACACCTGCGAAACGGGCGGGCTCATGCATAGGATCGTCTCGCGGCGCGACAAGAACGCCTTCCGGGCAGCCAGGCGAAGCGGCTGGGGCGACCCAATGGATGTATGAGTGGACGTATGAGCGAGGTACAAACGTCAGACGACATCACCACGACTCGCCGGGTCGCCGTCGTCACAGGAGCCTCGTCCGGAATCGGCGAGGCGACTGCGCGCTTGTTGGCCGAGCGAGGCTGGCTCTGCGTCCTCGTCGCGAGGCGGGAGGACCGGCTCCGGCAGCTGGCCGAGGAGATCGAGGGAGAGATCGAGATCTGCGACGTCGGCGAGAGGGAAGCCGTGGAGGCGACCGGCGCGCGCGTGCTCGCGCGCCATCCCGCAGTCGACCTCCTCGTCAACAACGCTGGGATGCCGGCGCGCGACCCGTTCCCGGAGGCAGATCTCGACCTCGTCGAGCGGGTGCTCGCCGTCAACTACTTTGGCGGCGTCTGGTTCACCCGCGCCCTGTTGCCCGGCTTGCGAGCGGCAAGGCGCAGTCATGTCGTCAACGTCGTCTCGATCGTGGGAACGATTGCGTTTGCGCAGTCCGGCCCCTACGTCGCATCGAAGCACGCCCAACTCGCATTCTCGCGATGCCTGCGCCCGACGCTCAAGCGACACGGAATCGCCGTCCACACGATCTTGCCCGGGTTCGTCGCAACAGAGGGCTTCTCGCAACGGGGGTTGTTGAGGAGTAGGCGGTCGCGCTGGATCGTCACCGACCCGACAACGATCGCCCGCGCGATCGTCCGAGCGGTCGAGAAGAATCACGCCGAACGGACAGTGCCGTGGTTCCCGTACCGGCCTGCGATCGCAATCAACGGAGTCGCGCCCGGTCTGATGCGGGCGGTGGAGCGCCTGGCCCCAAGGCGGCGAGCATGACCGCTCCGAAGCGGATCGCCGTCGTCACCGGCGGTTCGACAGGGATCGGTGAGGCGACCGCCCGGGCGCTGGCCGAGAAAGGGTGGCGCTGCGTCCTCGTCGCGCGCCGGCGAGAGCAGCTCGAGCAGGTCGCCGCGGAGATCGACGGCATCGCCGAGCCGTGCGACCTGCTCGACCGCGACGCGGTGATAGCCCTCGGCCGGCGACTCGTCGACGAGCACGGGTCGATCGGGATGCTCGTCAACAACGCGGGTGCGCTCTCGCGCGGGACGTTCCTCGAGGTCGACCTCGACGAGCTCGAGCGGATCATGCGGCTCAACTACCTGTCGGGTGTATGGCTCACGCACACGCTGCTTCCCGCACTCGAGCGCGCTGCCGGCAAAGGCGACGCGCACGTCGTCAACGTCGCGTCGATCGGCGGCACGATCGCATTTCCGGGCGCCACCGCGTATTCAGCGTCGAAGCACGCGCAGGTTGCGTTCTCGCGTTCTCTGCGCTCCGCGCTGCGCACGACCGGCGTGCGCGTGCACACGATCATGCCCGGGTTCGTCGTGACCGAAGGGTTCCCGCACCCACGATTCTGGGAGACGCGCCTCGGCCGCAGGTTCGTCATCGGCCCGGAACGGGTGGCAGCCGCGATCGTGGCCGCCGTCGAGAACGGGAAGGACGAGGTGGTCGTCCCCTGGTTCCCGTATGGGATCGCGCCCGTCGCACAGGCGCTCTTCCCGACGCTCACGACACGTGTGATGGCGTTCGACAGCTACCGGAAAGACACGCCGTCAGGGTGACGGGCGCCGAGCGACGTACCAGCCGATCTGGACCTCGTAGACAGGCCCGGGTGCCAACGCCCGCACCGCGTCCCGTGCTTCCAAAGGGACCGCCGCGAGATCGAGGTAGTGCTCGAGCTCCCGCTGCTCGTGCGTGACCTCGTTGCGCTCGACGATGAGACCGTTCGTGTCGATGAAGCCTCGGATGTCGGTATCCGGCAGGAGTCGCTGGTGGGACGAGTCACGCGCCCGCTCGAAGCGGTCGAGATCGAGGCGCCGTAGCGGGTCGATGTCACCGAGCTGATCCACGACAAGGATGCGTCCTCCTGGCCGCGTCACGCGGGCGAGCTCGGACACCACGAGCTCGGGACGGCGAACGTGGTGGAGGACGCGGAGACAACCCGAGAGATCGAATGCGCCATCCTCGTACGGAAGCGCCGTCGCATCGCCATCGAGCAGGACGACGTTTGCCGGCGCGTCGGGCCGTCCGGCCGCCACCAACTCACTCGACTCATCGATGCCCACGACCTCGCGTACGTACGGCGCTACGGCAAACGCGAGTGCACCCGCGCCGCACCCCGCATCGAGCACACGCTCGTCGCCCGTGAACGGTGCAAGCAGGTCGCGGACGCGTTCGGCCAGCGCCGCGGCTCGATCCCGCTGCAACCCGAGCCGTAGTTTCGGCACCGTCATCCGACGACCTCGCGGCTCGCGCGCGGATGGCCGGTGCGCAGGCCGCACACGATTTCGTAGGCGATCGTGTCCGCGACTCGCGCATGCTCCTCGGCGAGGACGCCGTCGCCGAGGATGACGACCGGTTCGTCGACAGGCAGGTCGGTGGGGAGCTCGATCGCGATCGCGTCCATCGAGACGGTTCCCACGACGCGGCACCGCTCGCCGCGAACGAGCACCTCGGTGCCCGTCATGTCGCGTCGAAAGCCGTCGGCGTACCCGACCGGGACGAGGCCGATCCATGTCGGTCGTTCGGCGACGAATCGACGCCCGTAGCCGGTGCTCTGGCCGGGCGCGAGCAGCTTCACCTGTGCGAGCCCGGATTCCCACCGCAAGGCCGGCCGCAGCCCGTGGGACTCGGGCCGGCCTCCGAAGGGCGAGATCCCGTAGAGCGCGATCCCGCAGCGCACCGCGTCGAAGTGCGCGTCGGGGTGCCCGAGCGTCCCGGCGCTGTTCGCGAGATGGCACGTCAGGTCCGCGAGCCCTTCGGTCGCCTCCCGGAAGCAGTCGATCTGGAGTCGGGTGAAGGTCGGGTCCTTGTCCGCAGACGCGAGGTGGCTCATCACGCCCACAACGTCCCGCCCCGGCGCCGGGAGCTCCGCGAGCCCCCACCGACCCATCCCGGTATCGAGCTTGAGGTGGACGCGCACACCGTCCGGGATTCGACTATCCGCGACGACGAGCTCGAGACGCGCATCGCGCGCGGGCGCGACCTCGTCCGCCGATGCCGGCCCGAGCACGACGATCCGTTTGTCCGGTGCGACACGCCGTAGCTCCAGGGCCTCCCCCACCGACGCCACGCATAACGCAGTTGCACCTCCGTCGAGCGCGGCCCGAGCAACGTCCGTGGCGCCGTGCCCGTACCCGTCGGCCTTAACGACCGCCCAGAGCTCGGCTCCAGCGAGCGAGCGCAACAACGTCTGCGCGTTGTGGCGCACCGCGGCGAGATTGAGCGTGAACTTAGATCGGCTCATATGACCGGAAGTTACGCGCGAGCTCTGACATATAGTGGCGCCCGAGGTTCGGCCCTGCCTCCGCGAGCCATGCGGCGAAGCTCCCGCGCGCCCGCGGCGTCTCGTGTGAGAGGAGCAGTTCGGCCCGCAGCGCGCCGAGCTCCTCGCCGTTGACGAGCACATCGCGCGTGAACATCCCCACGACTCTCGCAAGGCCGGCGACCACCGGCCCTGGGAGATGGACGAGTCGCGCTGGTCGTCCGATCGTGGCGGCGATCGCTGTCACGAGCTCGTCGTACGAGTAGATCTCGGGGCCTGCCGCGTCGAACGTCAGCGGGTCGTCGGCCGCACCTGCGTCGACGCAGAGCGTCGCTATCTCGGTCACGGAGACCGGCTGCACCCGATATGCCCCGTCGCCCGCAACGGCGAAGAACGTGAACCGCCGCAGAGTCCACGCGATGTTGTTCAGCAGGATGTCGTGCGGACCGTAGACGAGCGTCGGGCGGACGACTGCGTATGAGAGGCCGGACGCGACGACATGCTGTTCGGCGAGCGCCTTGCCACGGTAGTACGCAAACGGTGAGCTCTCCGACGGATTCGTGACACTGACGTGAACCACCCGCCGGACATCCGCGTCGTATGCGGCTGCAAGTAGCACTCGGATGTTCTCGACGGCTCGGGCGAAGGTCGAGCCGTCGCGCTCGAACCGGATCCAGTACGTCGTGTAGAGAACGTCGGCTCCGCACAACGACTCCCGCAACGCGGCGGGATCGCCGAACTGGAGCGGCGCCCGCTCGACCAGCCCGCCGAGCTGATCGCCGTTCTCGGCGGGCCGGCGCGACAACGTCCGCACCGAGCCGCCGCGCTTCAGCAGCTCCTCGGCGATTGCGCGGCCGGTAAACGAAAACGCACCGGTGACGACGTCCAAGACCTCAGACCTCCACGGCGAGGCCGTCGTACGCAAAGGTCAGCTCCCGACCGAGCACGCCCGGTAGACGGAGCAGGTCGTCGTAGCCGAGCTCGTCGACCTCCTCGACGTGCGAGAGCACGACGCGCTTCGCGTCGAGCTGGTCGACGATCTCGAGCGTCTCCACGAACGTGGCCTCGTAGCGCAGCACCGGATGCTCAACATGGAGACGCCGCTCGCCGCTGAACGGATCGAACTCGCAGATCCCCATCGGCAGCACCGCCAGGTCGACCCCGCGAACCTCCGCGGGTGGCACCCAGCCGTTGAGCTCGTCCATGGCAAGCAGCAAGCGGCTCCCGCGCTCCACGAGCTCGAACGCGTAGACGTAGTCCTCGGCCAGTCGGAACGGGCGGATCTCGACGTCACCCAAAAGCACCGACTCGCCGTCTCGCAGCTCGTGGATCCTGACCCAGCCACGCTGCTGCATGAACTCGAGGTGCTCCATCCCGCCGAGGTACCGACGAAAGTCCGCCGCGACCTGCTGCGGGAGATAGATGTCGGTGGTCTGCTGCCGCTTTGCCTCGCGCGGCCACCCACGGAAGTCGCCGTTCCGCGTCTCCCACACGCGCCTGCCCATCGTGTGGTCGGGGTGCCAGTGCGAATAGAAGCACACCGCGATATCGTCGATCTGCGCACGGTCGAGCTGCAGCTTCGATTCCTCCGGCGTGTCGAAGAGGACGTTCGGCCCGTGCACGAAGACGCTCGGCCCGGTGCGGGTGTACGGGAGCCCTTTCACCCGCGCCTCTGTGCAGACACGACAGGCGCAAGAGGGGCGCGGCGTCGTGGTTGCGCCGCCCGAGCCGAGCACCTCGACTCTCACGCGAGCGCCCGCGGCAG
>JBBQPW010000122.1:0-7141 GCA_038216845.1 Gaiellales bacterium
ACACCGACTGCGGACAAGGCGAACGACGTGGCTAGCGCAGCCGGAATCGCCAGGAGCGACGCCCGCGAAAGCACCGCGGAGCGGAGAAGTTGCGCCAAGGCAGCGAGTGTCAGGACCGCTGCGACGAGCACGGCGATCCCGACGGTGCGCGCGTCGTGAGCCGCGCGTAGGCGCTCGTCCAGACGCACGAGCGCGGGTGCCGCGTCTCGGTACGTGCGCGATCGAACCTTCGGCGGTCGGCCTTTCTCGAGCGCAACGACAGACGGTGCGATATCTGCGACCGAGACGAGACCGTCGATCCGCGTCGAGCGCGACGTGAGCAGCCCGTGATACACGCCTCCGACAATGGCTACCGGATACCGAGTGACGTTCCGACTCCGACCGGGAGGCGGCAGTGCCACATAGATCGTGATCTCTGCGGGCCGGCGCGCGAGGCGGATCAACGGCTTGCCCGTCGCCTCGCCTCCGAGCAGCGAGCTCACGATTCGCCCGTGCACGAGCGCGGAGAGCGCGCCAGCACGCGTCACCGTCGAACCGGCGCCTGGAACGAGCAACCCGACAGCGCCGCGTTCTGCGAACGCAGCAGGCGAGAGCCGCGTCACGACGATGACCGCGACCTTCCGCTGGGTCGCCTCGGCAGCCACCGCGACGTTGGCGGCTACACCCGCGACGACGAGTAGCGAGACGACTGCCAGAACGGGCCGAGCCGACGCGCTCATGCGATGGCTCACCTCGCGATCGTAACCCGGTACACCCCCTCCCCGGCCGACACGCGCCCGTCGAGCTCGAGCGCAACGAGCAGCGACGCCACATCGGCTGCCGGAAGGCCAACTGCCCGCGCGAGCTCGTCGGCCGTCGCGGGCGTGTCGCTCAGCGCGGCGAGCACCCGACCGCCGTCGCCGTCCGGCTCCGCGAGCGCCGGTTTCTCGACGACGATCCCGATCGCTTCGAGGACATCGTCTGCCCGCAGTGCCGGCGCCGCACCCAGCCGAAGGAGCGCATTGGAACCAGCCGACAGCGCGGACGTGATCTCACCCGGCACGGCAAGCACTTCTCTCCCCTGCTCGAGGGCAAAATCGACGGTGATCAGGGCGCCGCTCCGCTCGCGTGCCTCGATCACGACAACGGCGCGTGCAAGTCCCGAGATGATTCGGTTTCGGGCCGGAAAGCGCCACGGGGCCGGTTCGACGCCGGGCTCGTACTCGGAGATCACGAGCCCTTGGTCGGCGATGCGCCCAGCGAGCTCAGCATGCGCGGCCGGATAGTTCCGATCGATCCCGCAGCCCAGCACCGCGACCGTCGTTCCACCGGCGTCGAGCGCGCCACGGTGCGCCTCACCGTCGATTCCGCGGGCCATACCGCTGATCACCACGACGCCGGCGGCGGCGATCTCGCGGCCGAGTGAGCGTGCCACCGAACGACCGTATGACGAGCACGCCCGCGCTCCGACGAGTGCGACAGACGGCCGCGAGAGCAACTCGGGCCGAGCTGCGCCGCGCAGCCACAGCGCGGGAGGTGGGTCGTGGATCGCAGCCAGAAACGGCGGGTAGCCGGGGTCGCGCCGCTTCAGGATGCGAAATGTCATGCGCCCGGGAGCTCCCTCGGCGACCGATAGGAGAGCGCCTCCGCCAAATGCTCGGTTTCGACCGACGCGGAACCTGCAAGAGCAGCAATCGTTCTGGCCACCCGTGCAACACGCGCACGTCCCCGACCCGACAACGGCAGCCTCTCCACCGCGCGATCGAGCAACTCCGATGCGGCGGCCGACCTTCGCGCAGGTGTGGCGGCAAGTCGTCCGCGCGCACCGATCACGCGCTCGCGCACGGGCGCCGACGCTTCCCCGGCCACCGCTGCAAGCTCGACGGCGCGCGGTCGAGGCATCGCTACCACGAGATCGAATCGGTCGAGCAGTGCCCGCGACAGCTTCTCGCGATACGACGCGATCCGCTGCGCCGAGCAACGGCACTCGACGGCCGGGTCGCCGCGACCGCCACACGGACACATGTTCATCGTTCCCACAAGAGCAAACCGCGCAGGGAAGATCGCCGCCCCGCCGACGCGTGACACGGCCACGAACCCGTCCTCGAGCGGCTGTCGCAAGGCCTCCAGCACGTTCCGCGGAAACTCCGGCATCTCGTCCAGCAGCAATACGCCACGATGCGCCAAGCTCGCTTCGCCCGGCCGAGGAACCGTTCCGCCACCGACAACCGCCGCGGCCGAGACACCGTGGTGCGGCGCCCGAAACGGCGGGTTGGTAACGATGGGCCGCCCCGCCGCTAGCACTCCAGCGACGGAATGAATGCGTGTCACCTCGAGCGCCTCCTCGCGGGTCAGCGGCGGCAGGATTCCCGGCAGTCGGCGCGCGAGCATCGTCTTCCCGGTTCCCGGCGGACCGACGAGCAACAGGTTGTGCCCACCGGCGGCGGCCAGCTCGAGCGCACGGCGGCCACGTTCCTGGCCACGAACGTCCGCGAGATCAGCCCCATCGGACGCTTCCTCTCCCAACTCAGGAGGCTCGGCCGGCTCGATCGACTCCTCACCCCGAAGGTAGGCGACGGCCTCGGCAAGGTGGTGCACGGGAAGTGCCTCGATGCCGGCCAGCCCCGCCTCGGGAGCCGACTCCGCCGCGCACAGCACGCGCCGAAGACCGTGACGACGCGCGCCCTCCGCGAGCGCAAGCGTCCCTCCGACAGGCCTCACCCGACCGTCGAGCGCCAGCTCTCCGACCACTGCGTGCTCCCATAGCCGGTCGGCCGGAATCTGCCGGGACGCGGCCAACACTGCGAGCGCGATCGAGAGGTCGTAGCCGGAGCCCTCTTTGCGGAGCGCCGCCGGGGCGAGGTTGACGGTGATCCGCTTGTTCGGCCACTCGAGCGAGGCGGACGCGATTCCGCTCCGGACACGGTGCTTCGCCTCCTGACACGCACGGTCGGCGAGACCGACGATCGCGAAGCCGGGGATCCCGCTTTGCAGGTGCGCCTCGACCTCGACCCGGCGGGCCTCCAGGCCGACGAGCGCATGCGTGAGAGTTCGGGCGACCACCCTCCGACGCTATGCAAGGAACTCAGACGACTCTGTGTCGAAACTGGATCAATTTGCGACAGCGACGAGGATCGACTCGTAGTATTCGCCCGCACGGCGACCTGTCCGCCGGTTGACGTGCCGTTCGAGCCGCTCTTCGAGGCGAAGTCCGGCCCGTGAGAGGATCTCCGGATACAGGCCTCGCTTGTCGTTCACGACGATGCAGACCGGCGCGCCAAGCTTGAGCGTTTCCCGCACGTTGCGCAGGACGTCCGCAATGCCGTCGACGTACTCCTCGAGCGCAGCTCGGCTGGTTCCGCGTGCGGGTCTGCCGAGCTCCACATCGCGATGCTCGTCGAGCCCGAGCAGCTCGTAGGCGTAGCGATGCTGCTCGTGGTAGTCGATCAACCCCGGGTACGGCGGAGACGTGACGACGCCGTCGTACGGCCCGCGCAGATCGAGCTCACGGGCGTCACCATGGAGGATCGCCGCTACGCCGTCGGCGGAGCGAGCGTCCGCGAACGCTGAGATCCGCTCCAGCGTGTCGAGCGTGTAGCGGAGCAGGAACCGGCGTGCCGACTCGGCCGGACGGCATGTTCTCCGATGCTTGAAACACCAGTACTCCTCGATCTGCGGCTCTTTGGGAAACTCGAGGTCGAAGTGGCTCGTCCGTCGCGCAGAGCGCGCGGCACGGGCAAGGACGACACGCAGCACGTCTGCGTGACCGACCTGCTCGACGAGGGACCGAAAGTGGAGCAGCTCAGCGACGGTCGCCGGGGCGAACCAGTCCCGGACGTACGGGCTCGCATCGGGCGGGTAGGTGACGGCCGTTCCCGGTGGGAAGGCATCGACCTTGTCGTATGCCCACAGCAGGTCGGAGCGCAGCGCGTCGAGGTTGTACGGCCGCGTCTTGACGCGCATCAGGAGAGCATTGAACCCGGCGATGTCGACACCAGTCGCGTCGTAGCCGGATTCGAGCGCCTGCACGAGCGTTGTCCCCGAGCCGGCGAATGGATCGAGCACCCTGCCTCCGACCGGGACGTAGCGATCCAGCATCGCCTCCACGAGCTGCGGCACGAACTTGCCGAGGTACGGATGCAGCCGGTGGACGTGCTTCGTCCGCTCGCGCTCCGGCAACTCGCTCTCCGACCAGGAGAGCGCGAGGTCGATCTCGCCGTACAGAGCTTCCTGTGTTGCCGCCATCGCCGATCAGTTCGACGGCAATGCCGACGGTCCTACTCGGAAACAGTCCCTCGGGCGTCGATGCTCTCGGGTGGTTCCGGGCGGTCGAGCGCGATCGCACCGGCTGGTCGAGGTGCTCGCGGCGGCCCAGCCGGGACGAGCGCATCGTCCCCGTTGTCCTCGTCTGGCAGATCGGGCGGAAACAATGACGACTCCGGTGCGGACCCGAGTAGACGCCTGATTCTCTGCCAGATACGGCGTCGCCGGCGGCGTCGAGTCGGCCTAGCCATCTGCAGATGATGAGGGTAGAGAATCCGTGCAGTCGGGCGCCACGCGATTAGCCCTCACGCAGCCTCGTCACCTGGCTCAACCTTGACGCGTTCCAGGCGACCCGGTGAGACGCCGACGACCTCGAACCCGAGGTCGAGCGCCGCGAACTCCGGATGCGCCGCGAGCCAGGCCTGTGCCGTCCGGCGCACACGGCGCAGCTTCTCCGCGTCGACCATCTCGAGCGGATCGCCATACCGATCGACCGTCTTCTCCTTCACTTCGACCACTATCAGCCGCCGGCCGCGACGGACGATGAGGTCGAGCTCGTTCCGGCCCACACGCTCGTTGCTCCCGACGAGCCGCCAGCCACGCAGCAGATAGTGCCTCGCGGCACGGCGCTCGCCCGCATTCACGACGCAGCCGCGAGTAGCTCCTCGGGGACGTACGCCTTTGCGTTGAAGCTGCGCCGGTGCTGCTCGCACGGGCCGTGGGCGCGGACCGCGAGCGAATGACGCGGCGTGATGTAGCCGACGTGCGACGCGAACCCGTAGCGCGGGTAGAGCGCGTCGAGCCTGCGCATCGCGCGATCCCGCATGACCTTCGCGACGATCGACGCTGCGGCGATCGCCGCGCTCTTCGTGTCGCCGTCGACGATCGCTCGGTGCGGAGGTGCCGTCGCGCCGAGCCGGAAGCCGTCGACGAGATACGCGCCCGCCTGCGGGTGCAGGTCAGTGAGCACCGCACGGAGACCTCCGAGATTCGACCGGTGTAAGCCGGCGCGATCGATCTCGCCGGACGGGATCACCCGCACCGAGATCGCCGTTGCGCAGCTGACGACTGCGCGGAACAGCTCCTCCCGATCGTCTGGCGCAACCTGCTTGGAGTCGTTCAGCGCTGCGAGACAACGGACGCGCGAACCGCGTAGCTTCTCGTAGTCGAGAAGCACGCCCGCGACGACGAGCGGGCCTGCGAGCGAACCTCGGCCGGCCTCGTCGGCCCCGGCCACGTACCGCACACCGAGCCGGCGGTCGAATCGAAGAAGCCGCTGGCCGGATCCGTCTGGCATGTCCCGAGGATATCGCCACCTCCGGCCGGGTTCGTCACGACACCGTGCCAATTCTGAGCCAACTCTCGCGCTAGCTCAACGGCAAGACGCAGCCGGCGTCGCGACGCCCGCGCGTGATCGTGGCAGGACCGTGCCGGCGAAGCACAACCCGGAACCGGTCGCAGATGCCATCGCGGCGATGCGCCTGGCAGATGAACAGCGAGGTGGCGACGACGTTGACGAAGCCGACATGCGCGCTCGACGTGCATCGCGTCTGGCCGACGTCGTAGCCGCCGTCATCCGGCACGGCGTGGAGATAGGCCTCGAGCGAACGGCGAGCGCTGCTCTGCTGCACGTCGTTGCAACCCGCAAGGGCGAGTGCGCAGGCCACGCCGGAGACAAGCGCGGCGAGACGCCGCATTCCGGTCTACTGGCGGATCTCGCGAATGCGGGCCTTCTTGCCCACTCGATCGCGGAGGTAGTAGAGCTTCGCCCGGTTCACGTCGCCGATCGCTTTCACATCGATCTTCTCGATCTTCGGCGAATGCAGTGGGAACGTCCGCTCGACGCCGACGCCTGACGATTGCTTGCGCACCGTGAAGGTTTCGCGAACGCCGGAGCCCTGCCGCTTGATGACGACTCCCTCGAACAGCTGGATGCGCTGACGCGTCCCCTCGATGACCTTGAAATGCACGCCGACCGTGTCCCCTGCCTTGAAGCGGGGGATGTCGCTGCGCAGCTGGCGCTGCTCGATGCTCTGGATGACCGTACTCATGAGGGAATAGGCCGACGGCCGGCCGAGGAGTCTACCGGAAGCTATGCCCTCTACCGGAAGGACAGGCGGTTCGGTGGCCAGTACGTCAGGAAGACCTTGCCGATGATGTTCTTGCCCGGGACCGTGCCCCAGAAGCGCGAGTCGCAGGACTGCGCCCGGTTGTCGCCCATCATGAAGTAGTTCCCCGCCGGCACCTTGGTCGGCCCGTACGCGCTGGCCGGCGAACGACGGATCTGTTGGATGTACGGCTCGTTCAGCTTACGCCCGCTGATGAAGACATAGCCGTTTCCTCGCAGCAGGCGAACCTCCACGCTCTCACCCGGCAGCCCGATGATCCGCTTCACGAACGTCCCGCCCGCGCCACATTTGATCTTCGCGGCGGGCGGGGTCTTGAAGACGACGATCTCGCCGCGCCGCGGGTCGCGGAAGTGGTAGATGAAGCGGTTCGCGAGTACACGGTCGGAGAAACGCGCTTCGCAGTCTGCGGCCGGCCGCGCGCAATGCAGGGTCGGTTCCATCGACGACGACGGGATCCGGTACGGGTTGACGACGTACGCCTTGATCAGGAGGACGATCGCGATCGCCCCTGCGATCGTCACGGTCCAGTCGACGATCGTCCGCCACGGCTGCGGAAGGCGGCGCGCCAGTCGATCGATCGGGTTGCGCGAATGGTAAACGGGCGCAACATACGTGTCCTCGACCGGGTACCCATACGCATCGAACGACACCCCGGCAGCCCGCGTCGAGAGCGGTCGAGGCGCTTCGACCTCGGGCCAGTCGGGGCGCGCTATCAGTCCGGCTGAGACAACAGCCGAACCGAACCACAGGATGTCGAGCAGCCCGAAGAC